>JBCCOR010000282.1:0-6615 GCA_039025295.1 Acidobacteriota bacterium | reverse complement strand
GGCGGCCTCACTGCAGGCCGCTCGTCTCGCCCCAGCCGAGCGTGTCGCCCGACTCGAAGCCGTCCTCGAACGTGAGGGCCAGCAGCGTGGCGCGGGTCCACCGCAGCATGTCGTCGAAGAGCGTGACGCCCGCTTCGATCTCGACGCTGAAGATGTCGACGCCATGGCCGGCGCCGGGAAGCGGGTGGAACACGACGTCGACATCCTGGTCCAGCGCGCGGTCGACCAGCCGCTGCGACCATTCGAAGGGCACCACGTCGTCTTCGGTGCCGTGGGCGACGAAGAGCGGCGGCTCGCCGGTGTCGAGATGTGCCGCGGCCGCGGCAGCATCGTCGGGCGGGATGCGGCTGCCGCCCCAGAAGTCGACCACGTAGCTGAGCGGCGGACCGGCGATGCCGTAGTTGTCGAGCACGTAGCCGGCGTGCACCGCGGTGATCGCGCCGGCGGAGCCGCCCAGCATGCCGATCGTCTCCGGATCGACCGAGAGCGCGTCGGCCTGTGCGCGCAGCCAGTCGACGGCGGTCCACGCGTCGTCGATGGCGGCGACGCCGGCCCGCGCGTTGTCGGCCGCGGCGCCGGTGAGATCGCCGATCGCGGCGGCCAGAATCGGCGCCATGCGCGCCGACGGCACCGGCGCGTCGGGCACCAGTCGGTAGTCGATCGACACGACCACGTGGCCGCGTGCGGCCATGCCCTCGGCGATCATCACGAGCTCCGGCTGCAGGCGCGTGCCGAACACGAACCCGCCCCCGTGGACGATGACCAGCGCGGGACGCTGCGCGCCCGGGTCGACGCCGACCGGCTCGTAGAGATCGAGGAGCAGGGCCTTGGAACCGGGCGTCGGGGCGCTGACCTGGCCGTGGCCGTACACGATGCCCGTCGTGACCTGGACGCCGTAGGCGGGGTATGCCGCCGGCAGCGCCAGCTGGGCACCGACGCCTTCGGCGATCAGGAACAGGCACAGGCTGCAGAGCAGGCGAAGTCGCATCGTACAGATCTCCATCGTGGTTGAATCGAAGCGCGCTGAGATTGACCGCAGCCCGTAGAACCCGCGAGCCGCCTGTTTCCTGCGCGCTGTCTTCGCCGCGAGGCCGTCCGACGTTCGCGCGCTCTTTCTAGACCGCGTGGTCTATAATGAAACGCATGCGAGGACGACCCAAAGCCTTCGATCGGGAGCAAGCGCTCGACGCTGCGCTCCACGTGTTCTGGCAGCAAGGCTACGGCGCGACGGCCATCGGCGATCTGACCGAGGCGATGGGCATCGGTCGGCAGAGCCTCTACGACACCTACGGCGACAAGCACGCGCTCTATCTGGAAGCCCTGCGTCGCTACACCGAGATGCGCCTCGATGCGATGCGGCAGACATTTGAGCAGCCCGGCTCGCCCGTCGCGCATCTGCGGACCTTCTTTGCGATGTGGAAGGAAGAGGCGATGTCCTGCAACAGCGGCTGCATGATGGTCAACTCGTCGACCGAGGTCGGCCACGTCGACGACGCGGTCGCGCGCCTGATCGAGAAGAAGATGCACCGCCTCGAAGGGCTGCTTCAGGAGCTGCTCGAACGCGCGCGCCAGGCGGGCGAGCTGAACGACGCGGTATCGCCGCGCGCGCTCGCGCGGCTGATCCTCGGCGCGGCCCACGGCCTGGCCGCGCGCGCTCATCTCGGCCTCGACGAGGAAGAGATCGACGACGTGCTCGGCTCGCTGCTCGCGCTGATCGAGCAGCCTGCCGCGGCCGTTACCTGACCGGACCAGATCGATGCGCGCTTGCCACGATCTTTTTTTGACCGTATAGTCAGAAAATAAGCTCGAAGACGACACCGCACGCCAGAAGAATTAGCCATCGCGCCAGCCGACTGCGGCAGGGAATGACGGCGTGTGCGATGCTGTATTCAATTTTGGAATGATCAGTCAATTATAGGGGCAACGACGATGAACAAATCCTCGAAGTTGGGCGTGGTGCGCTACGCCGAGGCGCTGCTGCGGCTGCGCTGGCTGGTGATCGCCGTCACGCTGATCGGCGTACTCGGCTTGGCGGTTGGCGGGCCGCGGCTCGGTTTCAACGACGGCTACCGGATGTTCTTCAGCGCCGACAATCCACAGCTGCTGGCGTTCGAGGCGCTGGAGGCGGTATACACCAAGAACGAGAACATCCTGTTCACCGTCGAGCCGGCGAGCGGCAATGTGTTTCGCGCGGACACGCTGGCCGCGATCGAGGCGCTGACCGAGGAAGCGTGGCAAATCGCCTTCGCGCGCCGCGTCGACTCGGTGACCAATTTCCAGCACACCCGGGCCGAAGGCGATGACCTGATCGTCGAGGATTTGGTCGAGAATGCCGCTGGGCTGACCGCTGCGGAGCTGGCTGCGAAGCGGCAGATTGCGCTCGACGAGCCGCTGCTGAGAAGCCGCTCGCTGAGCGCTCGGGCCGACATCACCGGCGTCAATGTGACCCTCCAGATGCCGGGCCTGGCCACGGACGAAACCGAGCGGGCGGTCGCCGGCGCGCGCGAACTGGCGGCGCGCATCGAGCGTGAGCATCCAGGGCACACGATCTACCTCACCGGCTTCGCGATGCTCAACAACGCGTTCGTCGAAGCCTCGAGGAAGGACATGTCGACGCTCGTGCCGCTGATGTACGTCATGATCATCGTCTTCTTTCTGCTGCTGTTCCGCTCCGTATCGGCCACGGTCGCTGCCCTTGCCGTGGTGGCGCTGTCGACCCTGGCGACGATGGGCGCGGCCGGCTGGATGCGGATCGAGCTGACGCCGCCGTCGTCGATCGCGCCGACGCTGATCCTCACCCTCGCGGTGGCGGACAGCGTGCATTTCCTCAAGGGATTTCTCGGCCGCCTGGCGGCGGGCGACGGCAAGCACGCGGCGATCGTCGAATCGCTGCGGGTCAATCTGTGGCCGATTTTCCTGACCAGCGCGTCGACCGCCCTGGGCTTTCTGTCGATGAACTTCAGCGACTCGCCGCCGTTCCACGATCTCGGCAACATGACCGCGTTCGGCGTCATGATGGCGTTCGCGCTCTCGGTCGGCTTCCTGCCAGCGCTGATGTCGCTGCTGCCGGTGCGCGCGCCGCGCCGCATACGTGCCGCCGCCACGGTGGACGGTTGGGATCGATTCGCTCGCTGGGTGCTGGCCCGTCGCGGGCCGGTGCTGGTGGTGACGTCGCTGATCGCCATCATCCTGACCTTGTCGGTGCCGCGCAACGAGCTCAACGACGACTTCGTCGAATACTTCAGCCCGTCGGTTCCCTTTCGCATCGATACCGACTTCACGATCGATCGGCTGACCGGCATCTACCAGATCGACTACTCGCTCGCCGCAGCGGAAAGCGGCGGCATCGCCGAGCCGGCGTATCTCGAGACGATCGATCGCTTCGCAGCGTATTGGCGCGCACAGCCGAACGTGCTGCACGTGCGCACGCTGGCCGACACGATGCGGCGGATCAACCGCAGCATGCACGGCGACGACGATGCGTGGTACCGCCTGCCGGAAACCCGCGAGCTGGCGGCGCAATATCTGCTGCTCTACGAGCTCTCGCTGCCCTACGGGCTCGATCTGAACGACGAGATCAACGTCGACAAGTCGGCGACCCGCTTCACCATCACGCTCGACGACCTGACCGCCAACGAGATGATCGCGGCGGTGGAGCAGGGCGAGGCGTGGCTGCGCGACAACGCGCCCGACGCCATGTTCAGCCACGGCGCCGGTCTCGCGCTGATGGTCGCGCATCTCGCCCAGCGCAACATCCAGGGCATGCTGATCGGCACGTTCCTGGCGCTGGTGCTGATCTCGGGGATCTTGATGGCCGCGCTGCGCAGCTGGCGCTACGGCCTGCTCAGCCTGATCCCGAATCTGGCGCCGGCGGGCATGGCCTTCGGCATCTGGGCGCTCACGGTCGGCCAGATCAACGTCTCACTGTCGATGGTGGTGGCGATGACGCTCGGCATCGTGGTCGACGACACGGTGCACTTCCTCTCGAAATACCAGCGCGGACGCGTGGAGCACGGATTCGACGCCGACGGGGCGGTGCGCTACACCTTCCGCACGGTCGGCGGCGCGCTGGGGACGACGTCGCTCGTCCTGGTGGCGGGTTTTCTCGTCCTCTCGCTGTCGAGCTTCGAGGTGAACGCCGGCATGGGGCGCCTGACGGCGCTCACGATCGTCCTGGCGCTCGCCACCGACTTCTTGCTGCTTCCGACCCTGCTGTCGAAGCTGGATCGCGGAACGACCGCAGCGCCATCCGCGCCGTAATCGTGCGCGCGCTTGCTCTATTCTTTTTTTGACCGTATAGTCAGAAAATAGGCAGGTGGAGCAGACGTCGTACGCGGCGAAGCCGGCAGGTAGTTCGCGAATGGCGGGCCACCGGGCAGGCTGCCTGTGCAGTATCGGGTTTAATTTTGTACTGGTGAGTCAAAATCGGAGATCGACGACATGACCCAACCCCCCACATCGCGCGTCGTGCGCTACGCCGAGGCGCTGCTGCGCGTTCGCTGGCTGGTGATCGCGGCCACGCTGATCGGCGTGTTCGGACTGGCGGCCGGCGCACCCCGCCTTGGCTTCAACGATGAGTATCGAGTGTTCTTCGGAGCCGACAATCCGCAGGTGCTGGCGTTCGACGCGCTGGAAGCGGTGTATACCAAGAACGACAACATCCTGTTCGTTGTCGAGCCGGCGAGCGGCGATGTCTTCCGCGCGGACACGCTCACCGCGATCGAAGCGCTGACGACCGCGTCCTGGCAGATTCCCTTCGCGCGCCGCGTCGACTCGGTAACCAACTTTCAGCACACCCGCGCCGAAGGCGACGAGCTGATCGTCGAAGATCTGATCGAGAACGCGACCCTGCTGACGGAGGCCGAGCAGGCAGACAAACGACGCATTGCGCTCGATGAACCGCTGCTCAACGGGCGCGCGCTGAGTCCGACGGCCGACGTCACCGGCGTCAACGTGACCCTGCAGATGCCGGGCGAATCGGTCGATGAAACCGAGCGGGCCGTCGCCGCGGCGCGCGCGCTGGCTGCGCAGATCGAGCGCGACCATCCCGGGCACACGATCTACATCACCGGCTTCGCGATGCTCAACAACGCGTTCACCGAAGCCTCGATGAAGGACATGTCGACGCTCGTGCCGCTGATGTACGGCATCATCCTCGTCTTTCTGCTGGTGCTCTTCCGCTCGGTGTCGGCCACGCTCGCGGCGCTCGCCGTGATCGCGCTGTCGACGATGGCGGCGATGGGCGCGGCCGGCTGGATGCGGCTCGAGCTGACGCCGCCGTCGTCGATCGCGCCGACGCTGATCCTGACCCTGGCGGTCGCCGACAGCGTGCATTTCCTCAAGGGCTTCCTCGGGCGGCTGGCGGCGGGCGACGGCAAGCACGCGGCCATCGTCGAGTCGCTGCGGGTCAATCTGTGGCCGATCTTTCTGACCAGCGCGTCGACCGCCCTGGGCTTCCTGTCGATGAACTTCAGCGATTCGCCGCCGTTCCACGACCTCGGCAACATGACCGCGTTCGGCGTGATGATGGCATTCGTGCTCTCGGTCGGCTTCCTGCCGGCGCTGATGTCGCTGCTGCCGGTCCGCGCGCCGCGCCGCGTACGCGCGACCGGGGAAGGCTGGGATCGGTTCGGGCGCTGGGTGCTGGCCCGACGCGGGCCCGTGCTGGTGGTGACGTCGCTGATCGCCATCGTCCTGACCCTGTCGGTGCCGCGCAACGAGCTCAACGACGAATTCGTCGAATACTTCGGCGAGTCGATTGCCTTCCGCACCGACACCGACTTCGCGATCGATCGGCTCACCGGCATCTACCAGGTCGACTACTCGCTCGGCGCGGGCGAGAGCGGCGGCATTTCGGAGCCGGCGTATCTCGACACGCTCGACCGCTTTGCCACCTACTGGCGGGCGCAGCCGAACGTGCTGCACGTGCGCACGCTGGCCGACACCCTGCGGCGGGTCAACCGCAGCATGCACGGCGACGACGACGCCTGGTACCGGCTGCCGGAGAGCCGCGAGCTGGCGGCGCAGTATCTGCTGCTCTACGAACTGTCGCTGCCCTATGGCCTCGATCTGAACGACGAGATCAACGTCGACAAGTCGGCGACCCGCTTCACGGTCACGTTCAGCGATCTGTCGGCCAACGAGCTGATCGCAGCGGTGGCGCAGGGCGAAGCGTGGCTGCGCGACAACGCGCCCGCTGCGATGTTCAGTCACGGTGCCGGTCCGGCGCTGATGTTCTCGCACCTGGCCCAGCGCAACATCGAAGGCATGCTGCTGGGCACGTTCCTGGCGCTGGTGCTGATCTCGGCGATCTTGATGGCCGCGCTGCGCAGCTGGCGCTATGGCCTGCTCAGCCTGATCCCCAACCTGGCGCCGGCCGGCATGGCGTTCGGCATCTGGGCGCTCACGGTCGGTCAGATCAACATCGCGCTGTCGATGGTGGTGGCGATGACGCTCGGCATCGTGGTCGACGACACGGTGCATTTCCTCTCGAAGTACCAGCGCGGACGCGTGGAGCACGGGTACGACGCCGACGGCGCGGTGCGCTACGCCTTCCGCGCGGTCGGCGGCGCGCTGTGGACGACGTCGCTGGTGCTGGTGGCGGGTTTTCTCGTG
>JBCCOR010000281.1:0-6636 GCA_039025295.1 Acidobacteriota bacterium | reverse complement strand
GTGACGCGCTTTCTCTCAGGGACGCATCTCGCCGAGCTCACCCAGCTCGACGCCGCCACCCTGGCGCCGGTCGCCACGGTGCCGATCCGCAAATTCGGCGGCGACGACCACCGCGACACCACGGCGTCGGGCAAGGGCGTCATGAACTACCTCGCCGACGTCGCGATCGCGCCGATCAGCGAGCGCGCCTGGGTGCCTGGCATCAAGGCCAACAGCGACCGCGGCACGCTCTCGGGCGAGGATCTCGACTCCGACAACAGCGTGCGCACGATCGCCGCGCGCCTCGATCTCGGCGATGCCGGGGGCGGCGGCGCGACGCTCGCCGGCGCGATCGATCTCGACAACAGCGACTCGGCCAGCGCGGTCGCGTTCTCGCCGCTCGGCGACTACGCGCTCGTCGCGCTGCAGGGCAACAACGAGCTGCTGGTGCTCGACGCCTTGGAAATTGACCAGGTCAGCGGCTTCGGCAGCCTGGTGACGCGCCTCGGCGTCGGCAGCGCGCCGCGCGGCGTGTGCGTCGACGCGCCGACCCACCGCATCTTCGTCGACAACTTCCTCGGCCGCAGCGTCACCGTGCTCGAGGGCGACGACTTCTTCCGCACGGGCAACAAGGCGATTGCGGGCGTCGAGGTGATGACGGCGGCGGGCGAGGTGCTCGCGCCGGACGTGCTGGCCGGCAAGCGGATCTTCTACCACGCGGGCGATCCGCGCATGAGCGCCGAGGGCTACATCAGCTGTGCCAGCTGCCACGTCGACGGCGGCCACGACGGCCGCGTGTGGGACTTCACCGGCCGCGGCGAGGGCCTGCGCAACACGACCGATCTGCGCGGTCGGGGCGGCACGGCCCACGGCAACGTCCACTGGAGCGCCAACTTCGACGAGATCCACGATTTCGAGCACGACATCCGCGGCGCGTTCGGCGGTCTGGGCTTCCTGTCGGATCCCGACTTCGCCGCCACCGGCCAGCCGCTCGGCCTGCCCAAGGCCGGCCTGAGCGCCGATCTCGACGCGCTCGCGACCTACGTCGACTCGCTCGATGCGTCGCATCTGCCGCGCGCGCCGCGTCGCGCGCCCGACGGCGGCCTGACCGCGGCCGGCCTCAACGGCGCGCGGGTGTTCGACGCGCTCGGCTGCGGCGGCTGCCACGTGCGGCCGCGCTTCACCGACAGCGTCGTCGGTCAGGCGCTGGGCGCGCTGGTGATGCACGACGTCGGCACGCTGCGCACGACCTCGGGCAGTCGGCTGGGCGGCGCGCTGCCGGGCATCGACACGCCGTCGCTGCTCGGTGCGTGGCACGGTGCGCCGTATCTCCACGACGGCGCGGCCCCGACCCTCGACGACGTGTTCCGCGTCGCGGGCGGCCAGGTGTGGCCGGCCGAGGACGGCGTGCCGTCGGGCGGCGCCAGCCTGGTCGACAACTACGTCGATCTCAACAACGACGACACCGTCCACGGCCGGGCGTACGTCGGCCTCTCCCAGGACACGGCGACCCTGACGTGGACCGGGATCGACGGCGGCGCCGGCGGCACGGGTGCGATCGAGGTGCGCTACAGCGCGAGCAGCGCAATGCCGCTGCGCGTCGAGGTCAACGGCGTGGCGCATACCCTGGTGCTGCCGCCGCTGCCCAACGTGCCGGGCTGGCGCCACGTCCACTGGGGCCACGCGCGGCTTGAGGGCGTGGCGCTGCAGCCGGGCGCGACGAACGTCGTGTCGCTGACGCCCGATAACGTCCAGTGGCCGAACGTCAGCCTCGACGAGATGCTGGTGTCGACCGCCGACGACGTTGCGCTGGCGAGCGCGCACCGCTCGGCGGACGCCCTGACGACCGCCGAGCGCGACGCGCTGATCGCGTTCATCGAACAGCTCGACGGCGGGCCGGTGCCGGCCGCGAACAGCGTGCTCTTCGCCGACGGCTTCGAGTCGGCGGCGTCGGATGCGTGGTCGGCGACGGTGGATTGAGGGGGCGCGTCTTGGGAGAAGCCGCGTTCCCAGCGCCAGCGCCAGACCTACGACTCAGCAGGCAGAGCGGACGGCGATGAGCGCTCACTTAGCCTAGCGAGCGAGTCTCAAGGCTCTACCGAGCTCCAGTTGTCCAAACTGCCTGACTCGAACCCGTCTTCAAATGCGAGCTCGAACTCTTGCCACTGTTCGTCAGAGTTGAGAGCAACGCGAATCTGCCCGATCGAGGAGAACGGACTAAGGCTGTAATGCTGCGCTGTGCCCGCTTGTCCTGGTATGGCAAGCGCGTCGCTGTCGCAGACGCCCAGTAAATCCTCGACCGGACTGTCTTCTATATCTGGTAGCCATTCAACGCGAGTGTCGGCTTCTCCGCAGCCGTCTACAAAATCTAGCGTGACGGAATAGTCATCTGCCGTGCCAGCCAAGCGATCCAGGCCGATCTCGGCATTTCGGACCGTTGCCACGTCATCATCGACGAATGCGCTATACTGTGAACCTCCAGTAAAAGAGGAGTACATCGGGCTTTGGGCATTTGGAAATCCGAGCGAGGCTGCTACAAGACGATTGGGGTTGGCGGGCCAGCTGTGGTTTTGCGCAAGAGGGAGTTGCGTACGCACGCGCGTCAAGACTTTCGTGTCCGGTGCAATGACAAATGGATTGTTCACACCTGCCTCGAACCAGTTGATGATGATCGCTGATTTCGGTGCTGGTGGCTGTGGAAGAATTGCGTCGTCGAAATCGCCGCGTATGGCTTCGGGCGGGCAAGGAGCTGGCGGTGAAGGGAGCGTACATGCACGATAAGTGGTGGCACGTCGCGCATACGTGAAGCTGCCGCGTATGCCACCTTCGTTTGGATGATCGGTCCCGTAGGCACAGTGGCCAAGTTCATGTGCAATCACCCACTGCAGTGGAATAGCGGAGTCTTCCGCGCCCTCACGCATGACTTGCTCCAGCGTCATGCAGCCTGTGCAGTTGGCTGTAGACGAGGTGCGGTCGTTCCATGATTCGATGGCGCGCTTGAGCGCCGGCCTCAGGGTTCCCGAACCTACGGGCGCACAAACCTTGACACTCAAAGGACCACCCGCGCCTGTGTAGCCGATCGGGTGCATGATTGCGAATGAAGGGAACATCAGCGTACTGTTCGAACCATCAAAATGAGAAAATCGGTACTTCCCGGCTTCAGCCGGTGCAACGAAGAGCATGGCCGCGACGAGTAGCAAGCGCCACATGTTCAAATATCTCCACCGCGTTCGGCTTCTCCCCAAAGTCTGAGAAGCTCTTCGGTCAAGATCGATAGGCCAATGAGCTCAGTGACCTGGGGTGCAGCCTCGGCGACAGCCGTGAGCTGCAAGAAGTCGAACGATCGTACGAAGTCGCGATGCTGATGCGTGCCGCGCTGGTAGCTTTCGAGCGCGATGATCACGCGCACGTGTTCTCTTTCAGATATTTGCTGACGCTCGAGCTGGACGCCGATCCGTCGGCCAATGCTTTCGTAGTCCCACTCGGGCAGGCGGTGCTCTGCCGCAATCGCGATGAGCGCAGAAAGTTCAGGTGGTGTGAGCTTCAGTTCGTATGTTCCGATCGGATCCCAGCGGTTTAGGCTTAGCTCGACGCGCCCATCGCCGTAGATCGTCATCGAGCGCGTTTCTTTGGGTGTCGATGCCGTTCTGCTGACAAAGAGCACCACGTCCGCAGGGTCATTGGAGAAAGCGTACGTTACTTGTTCCGTGCGCTCGAGTGCACCCAGTGAAGATGCCTGGTTCCAGAAAATCGCACCGGCGACGAGCGCGATCGCCAGCGCCAGCCACAGGAGGTTCAGGCTGTTACGGCTGCCCGGTCGAAGTGCGCTCATGGTTTTCATGGTTGCTGCGCCTCCTCAGCTTTTCGCAACAGTATGCGCATGTGGCCAATGATTTCCTTGATGCCGACAATTTCTTGTATCTCTGGGAAAAGTTCGGCGGCTGAACCAACTCCTTTGAACTCGAAAGAAATCGTGGTGTTTTGGCGCTTGATCGCGCCGCGCTGATATCGCTTAACCGAGAGCTCCACGGTTGCGACCGCGGCATCAGGCGGCCCGAACACACCGTCTCCCAGCTTCCTGCTCATCCGCGCCAAGATGCTGGCGTCGTTCCACTCCGGGAGTCGATGAACGGCGGCGGTGTGCAGAAGATGGTTCCGCTCTTGGCGACTCAGCTGTATGACGTACGTTTTAGTCGGGCGGCCCCATTTCGACCGGCTCAGCTCTGTTCGGCCGTCGCCGTACAGCACCAGCCGTCGTCGACTCACCGTCTGGTCCGCGTAGGTCGAGACGGTGAGGACGACATCAGCCGGGTCATTCGAGAAGGCGAATTCAACGGTGGCCTCACGCTCTTCTGCCGAGGCCAATGTGCAAAATAATAGAATGGTTACGGTAAAGGAGAGAAATGCTAGCCGTAGAACGTTTTGAGCCGCGCCGTCGATGCGCGGCTGGGAAATGATCTTTGGTGCTAGGGAAGTCATGAAACACTGCCTCATGGTGATTGACTTCATACTAGCAAGGTCGGGCGCCAAGATAATTCGCCGAAGGCGGCGTGTTTCTCGTCGGCGTCGCGGGCCATCTCTTCGAGATTCGCGAGGACTACCAGCTGGCGCGGCCGCTGGCGCCCTACGCGGCCGTCGGCATGGGCGCGTCCGTTGCGCTCGGCGCGCTGCAGGCCTTCGAAACCGTTGCCGGACTCTCGCTCGACGATCAGGCGCGCCGCGCGCTCGAGGCCGCCGAGCGCTACAGCACGGTCGTGCGGCGGCCGTTTCACCTCGTTGAGGCCGCGCCGCCCGCGCTGGCCAGGCCGGTCGGCTACGCCGTTGCCGACTCGAGCGGCGTGTAGACCAGATCGCCCATGACCGTCGCGCGCGGTCCGGGCGCCTGGCCGGGCATGGCGGCGGTGATCATGCGGCCCTCGATCGAGGCGCCTTCGGGCAGCTGGGTGACGCCCGGGCCGATGACGCAGTCGACGAGGCGCGCGCCCGCGGGCACGTGCGCGCCGGCGAGCACCACGGTGCGCTCGACGTGCGCACCCGCGCCGAGGCGCGCGTCGGCCTCGATCACCGCCGCGCGCAGCGTCGCGCTGTCCGTCCCGACCGCCAGCGGATGCGCCACGACGCCGCCGCGCCGACCGCCGAGGGCGTCGCGGCCCGGCCACGCGCGGTCGGCCCAGGCCAGCACGCCCGCGTGGTAGCGCTGGGGCGTGCCGAGATCGTGCCACGGCTCGCGCGTGCGCAGGCTGGCGATGTGGCCGCCGTCTCGAAGCAGCGGCATGTAGAGATCGCCCACGAGATCGCCCGGGCCCTCGGCGACGCGGTCGAGCAGTCGCGGCGCGATCACCTGGCAGCCGAGGAAGACGTGGCGTCCCGCGACCGCGCCGATCGGATCCATGTCGCGCAGCGCCGTCACCCGGCCGTCGCCGTCGACGCCGACCCCGCCGCCGTAGGGCGCGGGATCGAGGGTTTTGTGCAGCAGCAGGGTGGCGTCGGCGCCGCTGCGCGCGTGCTGGCGCAGCAGCTTGGCGAACGGCCAGGCGCACAGACTGTCGCCGTTGACCACCACGATCGCCTCGGCATCGGCGAAGAGATCGCGCGCCGCCGCGAGCGGACCGAGGGTGCCGAGAAGCGTCGCTTCCGGGCGGTAGCGCAGCGCCAGGTCGTACTGCTGCGCGCCGAAGGCGGCCGCCACCTGGGTGCCGAGATGATGCAGGTTGATGACCGCCAGCGCGCAGCCGAAGCCGGCGAGATCGTGCAGCGTGTGACCGCCGACCGGACGGCCGCAGACGGGCAGGAGCGGCTTGGGGATGAGCGCGGTCAGCGGACGCAGGCGCGTGCCGAGGCCCGCGCTGAGCATCAGCGCGCGCGCGCCGCTCATCCGCCGTCGGCGTCGCGCTTGGCCTGGGCCGCCTGGATCGCGCCGGGCGTCACGATCGGCGTCGCGCCCGTGCCGACCCCGCCGCGCTCCTTGGGCGGAAAGAGCATGTCGGGCGGCGCGTCGGGATGGCTGCGCACATGGTCTTCGTAGAGCGCCAGATAGCTGCGCGGCTCGGCCTGCGCCGGATCGAGGCCGCAGCGACGCGCCACGGTTTCGCAGTTCTCGCCCTCGAACTCGGCGAAGTCGCCGATCGGCGTGTGATCGACCGAGATCGTGATCGAGCCGAGATGCCAGATCTCGCGATATTTCTGGTAGCGCCGCGTCGCCGAGAAGCCGAGCGCCTCGAGGATCGCGCGCAGGGTCTGGGCGTCGTCGACGCCGGTCTCGAGCTCGGTGCGGATCTTCATCTGGTCTTCGAAGGTCGCCGGCCCCTTGACGGTCAGGCGCGCCCCCCGGCGGTCGACGCGCAGGCGCAGCACGCTGCCCGCCGACTGCAGTCGACCGTCCTGGTCGAAGATCCAATTGTCTTCCAGCGCGGGCGAGCCCTCACACTCGGCCTCGAGCGCGAGCAGGCGCTCGCGCAGCGCGCTGTGATCGACGTCGGCGAACTTCAGCTCGCGCTCGGTCGGTGGCGCCGCGGCGCCCGCATCCCTCGATGAACTCATGATCGCAAAGGTTCCATGGTCGAAGCGCCGGCGTCCGCCGGCGCCGGCGCCGGTCGTGACGGCGCCCACGGCGTCGACGTCGGGCGCGCCCAAGTGCTCCCGGATGCGCACGACGGC
>JBCCOR010000280.1:0-6638 GCA_039025295.1 Acidobacteriota bacterium | reverse complement strand
AGCGCGCCGCCGAGCAGCGCGCTGCTGGGACTCGGCGTGCTCGCGGCCGCGCGTGCGCGCCGCGGCCGCGCGCGCGACGCCGACCGATCCGCCGCGTCGTCGCTCCCGTCCGCGCGTCGTCGCGTCCATCTCGCCCGCTGGGACACGCTCGCGCTGGCATCAGCCGTGCGCGTCGCGGCCGATCGCGCGCGCGCGGCCGCGCCCGACGCGCCGCTGCTGCTCGGCCATCTCGACGACGACGGCCGCTTTCTCGGCGTCTTCGGTCCGCTGCCGGGCCTGGTCACGGCCGCGCCCGACGCGTTCACCGGTCGCGACGGCGCGGTCGCGCCGCGCGTCGTGCTGCTGCCCGACGGTCGCGTCGTCGTGCGCCATCACGGCATGCCGGCCACGCTCAATCGCGCGTGGGAGGCGCAGCAGCGCCTCGCCGACGCGGGCGTCCCCATCGCGGCGCCGGTCGCGCGCGATCCGGTGCAGCGAATCCTCGACGTCGGCCTGATCGCGGCGCCGACCGTCCACGATCGCCTGCTCGCCGCCGGCGCCCCGCTGCGTCCCGCCGCCGATCCGCTGGCCAGCATCGACGACCGCGTCGCGTCTCTGAGTCGGCGGGCGCGCCCGCATCTCGACGACGTCCTCGATCAGCTGACCCGCATCCGGCTCGACGCGCTGCTGCGCGCGGTGCATCGCGCGGGCGTCACCGGCGTCCATCTCGCCTACGACCGGATCGCGCTGCTTCCGGCCGACGCGGTCGGCTCTGCGGAAGCGCCGGCAGGTTTCACGCCCGTGCTCCTGATGGCCGGCGCCGACGCGGTCGTCCACGGTGTCGCCGGTCGCGCGGTGCCGTCGAACGCGCGCATCGAGCGGCTGCAGGCGCGCGACCGCGCGCGCTACGGCGCGCTCTACGCGCGTCGCGCCGACGATCCGCAGCTGCGCGTATGAGCGCGCCGAACGCTGGGGGCCGCTGGCTGCGCCGACTGCGCGACGCGGCGCTGATCCTGCTGCTCTCGGTCGTCGGGCTGCTGCTGCTCGAAGGGCTGGTGCGGCTCGTCGCGCCGCAGGTGCGCGTCACCGCGCACCGCAGCGTCGGCGAAACGCTCGGCGACGCCCATCCGGTGCTCGGCCACGTGCTGCGCGCCGGCGCCGACAGCGTCACGCGCGATCCCGAGTTCACGGCGCGCTACCGAACCAGCGTCCAGGGCCTGCGCGATCGCGCCGTCTACGATCCGCGGCCGGCGCCGGGCGTGACGCGCGTGCTGGTGCTCGGCGATTCCTTCACCTTCGGCGAGGCCAGCGACTACGACGCGATCTGGCCCGTGCGGCTCGAATCCGCGCTGCGCGCCGAGGGCCTTGCGATCGAGCTGGTGAAGTCGGGCGTGCCGGGCTACGACACGCGCAAGGCGCTTCTCCTGCTGCGCGCGCGCGCCGCGCAGTTCGCGCCCGACGTCGTACTGCATCTCTTCGTGCCCAACGATCTCTTCACCAACGAGCCGGTCGGCGACGCGCTGGCCGCGCCGATCGGCTCGCCCGCTGCGCCCGCCGCGCCCGCATCGCCCGCGCCGGCACCGTCTGAGACGGCGACGCCTGCGCCGTCCGCATTGTCCGCGCAGGCCGCGCGCAGCCGCGACGTCGAGACGCTGCGCCAGGCCAAGCGCCGCCGCCCGCCGTCGCATCTCGTGCGCTGGCTGCAGCGCCGGCTCCTGGGCGTCGACGCGCTCTACGTGCGCCTGTACGCGCGCTCGATGCGCGGCGGCTATTTCGTCGCCGCGCCGACGGGCGCGTCGGCGGACGCCTACGCCGTCACGGCCGCGCTCCTGCGCGCCATGCGCGACGAGGCGGCGCGCCACGGCGCACGGCTGGTGGTCGCGTCGCTGCCGCAGCAGGCGCAGCTCTTCGTCGCCGCCGACACGGCCGACGCGGCGCCGACGGCGTCGGGCGCATCGTTCGATCCCGACGCGGTGGATCGCCAGCTGGGCGCGGCCGCCGCGGCGCTCGACGTGCCGTGGCTGGCGCTCCTGCCGGCGCTGGCGGCGGACTACCGCGCCCACGGTGAGGATCTCTATCACCGGCGCGACGGGCATCTGAACGCGCGCGGCAACGCGGTCGTCGCGGCGGCGCTGGCGGCGCAGCTGCCGGCGGTGCTGGCGGCGGAGTCGCCGATGCGATCTGCGGTCCTTCTGGGTCAAATCATGGACGGATCGGCGATCGCTCAACGTGCGGTGGCTCGAGAGGCCGCTGACGGGTCGAACGCGGGATAACCAGCCGGGGAAAAACAGCATCTTGCGCGCATCTACGTGCGGTTGGGGGTCGAAAACGCCGATATTGGACGTTTTTCTCGTCGTTTGCCCACCACAACCGTGGAGTTTCCTCATGCGCAAGATGTCCGGCTTTGTCCGCGTGCTTGTCCTGAACGTACTGGTGTTCGCCGCGTCGACCGCGCACGCCGACTGGCCCCGCTTCCGCGGTCCGGCCGGAACGGGCGTGGTCGACGGGCCGGCGATTCCGTCGACCTACTCGCTCACCGAGAACCTCGCCTGGCGCACGGCGCTGCCGGGCAAGGGCGTGTCGTCGCCGATCGTCCACGGCGATCGCGTCTACGTCACGGCGTACACCGGCTACGGCCAGGACCTCGAGTCGCCGGGTGATCCGGCCGATCTGGTGCGTCATCTGCTCGCGTTCGACCGCGCGACCGGCGACGAAGTGTGGCGTTTCTCGGTGCCGACGGCGGGCAGCGAGGATCCCTACAAGGGCTTTCTCACCCAGCACGGCTACGCCAGCAGCACGCCGGTGACCGACGGCGATCGCATCTACGTGCTCTTCGGCCGCTCGGGCCTGATCGCGGTCGACACGTCGGGCAAGGAGGTCTGGCGGCGCGACGTCGGCCAGAAATCCGATCCCGCGCGCTGGGGCGACGCGTCGAGTCCGATCCTGATCGACGACGTGGTGGTGGTGAACGCGGGCGTTCTCGGCCATCAGGTCGTCGGCCTCGACAGGCGCACGGGTGAGCAGCTCTGGTCGGTCCAGGATGAAAAGTTCACCAACGCCTGGTCGACGCCCGCGGTCTACCGCGCGGGCGATCGGTCGCAGGTGCTGGTGCATTTCCCGTTCAAGATAATGGGCCTCGATCCGCGCACGGGCGACGTAGTCTGGTTCGCCGAGACGCCGCTCGACGACGCGACCTCGCCGAGCATCGTCGTCCACGGCGACGTGGCGTACCTGACGGGCAGTCGCGCCGGCCACGGCATGGCGGTGGCGCTGGGCGGGCAGGGCGACGTGAGCAAGAGCCACGTCCTGTGGCGCCAGCGCCTGCGCGCCGGCATCGTGACGCCGGTGATCCTCGCCGGGACGATGTTCTGGTCGTCCAGCGGCATCTTCATGGCGTACGACATCGAGAGCGGCGAGCGCGTCTACCGCGCGCGCCTGCCGCGCAAGGGCGGTCCGACCGGCGGCTTCCCGAACGTCGACTATTCGTCGCCGATCGCGGTGGGCGATCGGATCGTGCAGTTCACGCGCAGCGGCGAGAGCTACGTCATCGACGCCGGCGACACCTTCCAGCTGCGCGCGCACAACGCCGCGATCGACGGCGATCCGTCGGCCTTCAGCGCCACGCCGGCGGCCAGCGACGGCCAGCTCTTCGTCCGCTCGGAGGCGTATCTCTACTGCTTCGCGGCCGCCGCCGAGGGCGCGCCGGCCGCGGAGACGGCCGCGGCGCGCTGAGGCGCCCGCGGTCGATCACGGCACGACCGCGCTCCAGCGGCCCAGATCGCCGGTTTCGAACCCGTCGGTGAAGATCGGCGGGTCCGTGCCGAGAAAGACGTCGTCGAAGCGGGTGAGCGCGTCGGCGGCGGTGCTGTTGGTCTGGACCTGGATCGTGAGGCGCGCCGACTGCGCGGTCGCGGGCACCAGCCCCAATGCCCCCTGCACCTCGCGCCACTGCCCTTGGATCGGCGCGGGGCCGAAGACGTTCGCCGCGGCAAAAAAGTTTTCCGCCTGTGGGCGGCGATTCCGTAGTCCGGGTTGAAGCGGGGATTCGAGCCCTCGCGCGGACAGCAGGAAACGACGCGCCGAGAACACGCGTCCGTCCTCGTCGACGTCCGTGCCCGCCATCCCGCCCGATGCAAGCGAAATCACCGCGCCTCCAAGACGTTGAGACGTTCTGCACGCGCAGAGACCGGAGGCGCTCTGAAACGCACAACCCGACTGCAAGGAGATCGTTCGTGACCAACTTCCGCGACATGCTGACGCCCGAAAACTGTGCGCTGGTGCTCGTCGACTTCCAGCCCGCCATGTATCAGGGCATTCAGAGCCATGATCGTTTGGCGGTGATGCATCACGTCCAGGCGCTGGCGCGGGCCGCCCGGGTCTTCGGACTGCCGACCGTGCTGACGACCGTCGCCAAGGACAGCTTCTCGGGTCCCTTCATGTCCGAGGTGACCGAGCTGTTCCCGGACCTCGAGATCATCGACCGGACTTCGATCAACTCGTGGCTCGACCCGAACTTCCGCCAGGCGGTCGAGGCGACCGGGCGCAAGAAGATCATCCTGGCCGGTCTCTGGACGTGCGCCTGCGTCTCGTTCCCGACCTTCGACATGCTGGAGGCAGGCTACGAGATCTACGTGCCGACCGACGCCTGCGGCGACACCTCGCTGGAAGCCCACGAGCGCGCGGTGGCGCGGCTCGAGCAGGCGGGCGCCGTGCCGATAACGTCGCTGCAGACCGTGTTCGAGCTGCAGCAGGACTGGGCCCGGGGCGAGACCTACGACGGCGTGATGGACATCCTCTATCGCCACAGCCCCTACGGCATTCAGGTGCATTTCTCGAAGTGGGCGCTCGGTGAGCACGCCTCAGAGGCGGGCGCTGCCGCGGACTGAAACATCGGCCGGGGCCGCGCGCGGCCCCGGCCTTTTCCACATCAAGGAGTCTGACCGATGCGACTCACACGACGAGACGCTCTGCGCCTGGGCGGCGCCGCCGCGGGCACCCTTCTGATCGCTCCCCACGCCGCGCTGGGCCAAGATGGCCCCGCCGATCTGGTGCTGCTGAACGGCCGCATCACGACGATGGATCCGGCCCGTCCGGAGGCGACCGCGCTGGCCGCGCGCGACGGCGTCTTCGTGGCCGTCGGCAGCGACGACGAGATCCGCCCGCTGATCGGCCCGTTCACCCAGGTGATCGACGCGCGCGGACAGCGCGTGATCCCCGGCCTCAACGACAGCCACACCCACGCCATCCGCGGCGCCGTGAACTACAACCTGGAGGTCCGCTGGGACGGGGTCGACAGCCTGGAAGAGGCGCTCCATCTCCTGCGCCAGCAGGCCGAGCGCACGCCCGACGGCCAGTTCATCCGCGTCGCCGGCGGCTTCAGCGAATTCCAGTTCAAGGAGAAGCGCCTGCCGACGGTCGCCGAGCTCGACGCCGTCGCGCCCAACCATCCGGTGCTGATCCACCATCTCTACAAGCTCACGCTGCTCAACACCAAGGCGGTGGAATGGTACGGCTACGATCGCGCCGACCGGCCGACCTACCCGGGCGGCATCGTCGAGCTGGACGCCGGCGGCAGCGCCACGGGTCGGCTGCTGGCCGCGCCGTCGGGGCTGATCATGTACAAGACCCTGTCGGCCGCGCCCAAGCTCTCGATCGCCGATCAGATCAATTCCTCGCTGCAGTATTTCGACGTGCTCAACGGCCTGGGCGTCACCTCGGTCTCCGACGCCGGCGGCGGCGGTATGGAATTCCCCGACGCCGATCCCTACAAGGTCGTCCGCTGGCTGCACCGCAAGGGGCTCCTGACCACGCGCATCGGCTACCACTCCTTCCCGCAGCACAAGGGCCAGGAGCTGGACGACTACACGCGCTGGACCGCCGAAACGCCCGCCGGCGCGGGCGACGACATGCTGAAGTTCGTCGGCGCGGGCGAAAACCTCGCCTGGGCGTCCTACGATTTCGAGATCTTCGCCGACGCGCGCCCGGACATCGACGACGGCGCGGAGGACTACCAGCGCGAAGTCATGACCGTCCTCGGCGAGAACGGCTGGCCCTTCCGCCAGCACGTCACCTACGACGAGACCGGCGACCGCCTGCTGCCGGTCTACGAGGACGTCGCGAAGGGCGTGGGCCTCACGCCCGGCTGGTTCATCGACCACGTCGAGACCTTCAGCCAGCGCAATCTCGAGCGCATCGCGAAGCTCGGCGGCGGCATCGCCCTGCAGAACCGCATCCAGTTCCAGGCCGAGGACTTCATCGCCAACTACGGCGCCGACGCCCTGCGCAAGACGCCGAACTTCCGCGCGATCCTCAACCTCGGCGTGCCGGTCGGCGGCGGCACCGACGCCACCCGCGTCACGTCCTTCAACCCGTGGTTCTCCATCCAGTGGATGACGACGGGCCTGTCGCGCGGCGGCCTGCACCGCGAAAACATCCATACCGTCAACCTGCTCACCGGGGATACCGTACCCCTCGCCCCGGCGGTATAAGTCACCCGCCGCATGACGGGCTGCACTGGTTCCCATGCCATAGCGGTTATTTTCAATGACAAACAAAACCGGGAGCTTCCAAAGCGCCGCCATATTATAGGTCTCGGCCACCTGTCCCTGATTTGCGGCACCGTCACCCATATAAGCCACAGCAACGCCATTATCGCCCTT
>JBCCOR010000279.1:0-6639 GCA_039025295.1 Acidobacteriota bacterium | reverse complement strand
CGCGCGTCGATGCGGCGCGCCTGGCGCATGCGGTGGACGGTCGAGAAGGCACCGCCGAGCAGCACCAGATAGAGGCCGTACCACAGCAGCTGGATCAGCGGCTTGCGCGTGACGTCGACCGACAGCTTGCCGCCGACGCTCGGGCCGCCGCCGATGTTGCCCAGAGCGAGCTGGACGCGGCCGGTGGCCGGATCGATGCCGCTCAGGGCCATCAGGCCACCGCCGGGCAGCAGCACGGGCGGCGATTCGACCGCGCCCTGGGCGTCGAAGCGGTAGATCGGCATCAGCTGATGCACCGCGCCGGTTTCCACGTTGCGGATCTGCACCTGCCCGGGCAGCGCGACCGTCTGGCCCGACGCCAGCTGCAGGGTCGGGTCGCCCGCGCTCAGGTCGAAGTCGACGAAGGTCACCTCGAGGTTCTCGACGACGCGCATCTGGCCGCGCTGGAGGGTCAGCACATGGTCGACCGCCGGCGGCGGGCCGGGCTCGTATTGGATCGGCGAGATGTAGATGTCGCGCAGCGCCAGCGAGCGCACGTCGGGATTGGCCATCAGCTGGCGCGTGCGGTCGTTGACGAAGAGCTTGGGATAGGCCATGTAGCTGTCGCCGTCGCTGCGCGCGACCTCGATCTCCATGCGCTCCTTGGTGTAGCCCTCGCGGGGCAAATAGCGATGGAAGGTCAGGGTCAGGTCGCCGACCTGGGTCGGCTGTCCCTGGTCGAGGGTGAGCTTGGCGCTCTGGTCGTAGGCCGACGACGCCAGGATGCCGAGGAACATCATGCCGACGCCGACGTGGGCCATGTAGCCGCCCATGCGTCCCCAGGCGCGGCTGCGCGCCAGCGCGATCGTGCGCTGCAGATTGGCCATCAGCGCGAGCGCCGCGAGGAAGACGAAGAGCAGATGGAAGGGGTCGTAGACGCCGAGGCCGGCGGCGAGCGCGGTCGTGGCCAGCGCCAGGCCGATCGCGGGTGCGGCCTGGCGCAGCAGCGCCGGGCCGGCCGTGCCGCGCCAGGTGAGGAAGGGCACGAAGCCGAGCAGCAGCGCCATCGCGAGCGCCAGGGGCATGTTGGTGCGGTTGTAGAACTCCGGGCCGACCTGTGCTGGGTTTTCCTGGAACGCGGTCAGCAGCGGCGCCGACGTGCCGATCGCGACGATCACCGCCGACAGGCCGACTGTGATCGTCGACAGCACCATGAACGCGCCGCGCGAGAACAGCGGGTCCTCGTTGGCCTCGGTCTTGATCGTCGGCAGGCGCGTCGCGAGCAGATAGACCGACGTCAGCACGAAGAAGGCGATCAGCATCACCAGCCATTCGGAGATGCCGAGCTCGACGAAGCTGTGCACCGAGAAGTCGGCGAGCACGCCCGAGCGGGTGAGGTAGGTGCTGTAGAGCACCGACAGATAGACCAGGCAGGCGAGCACCAGGTTGGCGCGCCGATAGCGGCCGCGCGTGCGCTCGAGATAGAGCCCGTGGATCAGCACGGTGCCGAGCAGCCACGGCACGAGCGAGGCGTTCTCGACCGGGTCCCAGCCCCAATAGCCGCCCCATCCGAGGGTCTTGTAGGCCCAGTAGCCGCCCATGAGGATCGCGCAGCCGAGCACCAGGAAGCCGCCGAGCGCCCAGGGAAAGGCGCGCGCCGCCCAGGTGTCGAGATCGCGTCGCCACATCGCCGCGACGGCGAAGGCGAACGGGATCGCCGAGGCCGCGTAGCCGACGAACATGACCGGTGGATGAATCACCATCCAATCGTCCTGCAGCAGCGGATTCAGTCCGTCGCCGTCGGCGGGAGCTGTGTCGAGCATGACGAACGGATTCTCGCGCACCAGGATGAACAGCAGGCCGAAGAGGGTGAGGATGTACACGCCCATCACCCCGGCTTCGGCGCGCCCGGCGGCGCGGCGCAGCGGCAGGCCGAGCAGCACGCCCATCACCAGCCAGATCAGGAACGAGCCCTTCTGGCCGGCCCAGAACGCGGCGACCTGATAGTGGAACGGCAGCTCGAGGCCGGAATATTGCTGCACGTATTCGATGCGGAAGTCGCGCCGGGCGAGCAGCAGCAGCAGCAGGAAGCCCGCGAGCGTGACGCAGAGCGCGAGCGCGCTGTAGCCGAGGCGGGCGAAGCGTCGGTAGTCGGCGGCGCCGGCGTCGTGTCCCGCGCTCTCGTAGCGCATCGTCTGGGCGTAGCCCCACAGGCTGGCGAGACCAAAGAAGACGGCGCACCACAGAGTGAGTGCGCCGGGCAAATAGAGATGGGCGAGTGCGTCCATGATGGTCTTCAGGTGGTGTTCAGAATCGCCGCGGTCGACGACGTGATCGGTGCTGGCGCCGCATCAGCGTCCGGTGCGGCGTCGCTGCCGTAGTCGCTGCGGGCATCGCCGTCGCTGCCGTATCCGTTGGTGCTGTAGCCCTTGGCGCCGTATCCGTCGGTGCCATAGCCCGTGGCGTCATCGCCGGCGCGCGGCGCCTGATGCTGTGCGGGATCGTAGAGCTCGGAGCCGTCGTAGCGCTGGACCTCCGATTCATCGAGTCCCTGGTATTTGCTCGGGCACTTGACGAGCAGCTTGCTGGCGGCGAACTCGTCGGCGGCGGCGTCGTACTGGCCGATGGCGACGATGCTGATCGCCTCCTCGAAGTTCGCCGGCTTCAGGCCGCTGTAGCGCACGCGCATGCGCTGCGACTTGTCGTCGGGATCGAAGAGCGTGAAGTGCAGATAGCTGGTTTCGCCGTCGTAGGACGCTGTATCAGGGACCAAGCCGCCTGCGACCTGGACGTTGCCGCCCTGGATGGCTTCGGCATACGACACGTAGGGCGTCAGCGTGTCCTGGAACGTGCTGTACGAGAAACCGGCGAAAACGAGCAGCAGGACAATGCCGAGCGGGGTGTAGGTGCGCGGGGTCATGATTCGTCTTCCTGTTGCGTGATCGCGCGTTCGATGCGCAGGAGGTAGAGGAACAGTCCGGTCCAGATGATGAGGTTGGCTGCTGCCAGCCAGAGCAGGCCTCCGTCGTTCATGGGCGAGGACCTCCGTCGATCAGGAACCGTGTGCTAGTGACTTCGCTGGACGGTTCCGGTTGGATGGCCGACCGCGGTCAGCCGATGGGGGAATGATGGTGACAGCTTCATCTTATCGCGGCTGGCCGCGCCGGTTGGACGATCGACGTGCCGGCTACGACGCGGCGTCGGTCAGCATCCGCGCGTGCAGCGTCAGGATGCGTCGTCGCAGCTGGGTCATCCAGGCGAAGAGCGCGATGTAGGCGGCGGTCGCGGTCAGCACCAGCCAAAGGATGGTTGGGGCCATCTCGGCCGATGCCGGCTTGGGGTGGAGCGAGAAGCTGGCCATGCGCGGCATGATGAAGAAGAGAAACGGCGCCACGATCAGGCCGAGCACACCGTAGGCGCAGGCGATGCGAGCGCGCGTTTCCGGCTCTTCGATCGCGTCGCGCAGGGTCAGGTAGGCGGCGTAGTAGACCAGCGCGAGCACGATGCTGATCTGGCGCGGATCCCAATTCCAATACGCGCCCCACTGCACCTTCGCCCAGATCGCGCCGCTGAGCGTGGCGAGTACGCAAAACACCAGCCCGACCTCGATCGCCGCCTGCGCGGCCTGATCGTGGCGCGGCTGGCGCCGATGGAGATAGCGCGCGCTCCACACGCCTGCGGTCATAAAGGCGATGAACGAGACGAGCGCGATCGGCACGTGGAAGTACACCAGGCGACTCGACTGCGGACTTTCGCCATAGAGGCCCTCGAAGCCGATCGAGAGCGGCGCGTAGAGCAGTGAGGCGGCGGTGACCGCAGCGATCCACGCCCAGAGGACCCAGCGCAGAACAAGGGATGACGTAGTCATACGTCAAACCCTATCAGTCTCGATCGCCGCGGGTCGGCTTGCCCAAGCGATGCCCGGATCGCTCTTGCCCAAGCGATGCCCGGGCGTTCGAGCGATGCCCGGGCGTTCGAGCGCCGCCGGGCCGCGCCGCCCTACAGCTGCAGCGGTTCGCTGGCCGGCGTCAGCGCGTCCTCAGCCGGCAGCGGTCCGACGAAGCCGTCGTCGGACCGCAGGAGGCTCTCGACGCCTTCCGGCAGCGGTCCGATGAAGTCAGCGCTGACCGCGTCGAGGGTGCTGGTCGCCTCGACGAGCGCAGCGTCCTGCGCCTGGTTCACGGCCTCACGGGGATCGGTGGAATCGGGCGCGAAGATCGAGCGGGCGGTGCCCACGCCCTGGAGCCCCAGGGTGATGCCCTCCGGCAGGGTCAGGCCGTCTTCGGCCGCCCCGACGGCCCGGCCGCTGAAGGCCAGCCCGCGGGCGAGGTCTTCATTGCCCAGCTCGCCCGCCAGGCTGGCGCCTGCGCCGAGCGCGCCGGGCACGTCGCCTTCGGCCAGGCGCAGGCCGACCGTCGCGCCGTCGGTGACCGCGTCGACGGTGTCGGCGAACGCGCCGCCGATGAAGTTCGCGCCCTGGTCGACGGCGCTCAGCAGGCTGTCGACGTTGCCGTTCTCCAGGAAGTCGATGCCGTTGTCGACCAGGTTGACGGCGTTGTTGGCGTCGCGGATGACGTCGGCGTCGAGGACGTCGGGAATCTGGCTGCCGGCGACGGTGCCGAGCGCGCCCTGCCAGTCGCCCTCGGCGAGCTGGACGCCGGCGCTCAGGCCGTCGATGGCGAGATCCGTGCCCTGCGCGAGTGCGCTGCCGGAACCGGCGGCGATGCCCGGCAGCGAGACGAACGCGGCGGCGGCCTGGAAGGGGCTGCCGTGGACGATGGCGTTGGCCGCGTTCGTGGCCTGCGCGGCGATCGCCAGGGGCGCGACGCCCGGGAAGACGAAGCTGGCCGCGGTCAGGATCGGGGCGGCGGTGCGCACCGCGCTGGCGAAGAACGGCGGGTCGTCGACCTTCGGCTCGACGGACTGGAAGACCTCGCCGCCGTCGGTGGCGATGGTCTCGATGTCCTCGAGATCGCCGTCGATGTGCACGTTGCCGACCACTTCGCTCGCGTCGTCGAGGCGGCCGAACGTGCGGTCGTCGACGCGCGTCCAGTCGCCCTGCAGCAGCAGCGCGTCCTGATCGCGCAGGTTCCTGCCGCGCCAGTCGAGGCGGCCGTGCTTCGGGTCGCTGAGCGTCAGATCGCCGGTGAAGTCGTTCGCCACCACGGCAACGTCGTTGCCGCGGCCGAGTTCGACGCGGCTGTTCTCGTAGTGCCCGCTGAAGCGCAGCTGATCGTCGTCGCTGCCGCCGTCGACCAGGCTGTTCTGGAGCGTGCCCTGGGTCAGCACCTGGTCGTCGCCGGGGCCGGCGAGGATCTGGAGATTGTCGGCCGCGCCGGCGAAGGCGATCTGATCGTCGCCGGGCTCTGCGCCGACCGGCGTTGCGCTGTCCTCGAGGGTCTGATCGCCGAGGATCGTCGTGTCGACCACCTGGCCGACGACCTGCGCCGTGTCGCCGTCGCCGCCGAGGGCGAGGGTGCTGTCGAGCGCCACGCCCTGGAAGCGCACGTCGTCGTTGCCGGCGCCGCCGTCGACCACGGCGTCCTGCAGGCCGCCCTGGAGCGCGATCTGATCGTCGCCGTCGCTGGTTTGAATCTGGCTGTCGACCAGGGCGATCTCGGGCGCGACGACGACGTCGTCGCCCAGGCCGGTGTCGATCTGGCTGTCGAGCACCACGCCGCCCGTGACCACCGTGTCGTCGCCGATCGTGCCCTGGACGTCGGCGCCTTCGACGTTGCCGACCCGGAACAGCGCACCGGTCGTCGCGCCGGGCTCGATCACCTCGAGGAATTCCTGGAAGAGTTCGTGCTGATCCTTGCCCTGGGTGTCGACGTCGATGCCGACCTCACCCCGTCGCAGGTCGTTGTCGTAGAGGCGCGTCTTGTTGGCGTCGCCGTCGTCGTAGGTGTTGTTCTCGTAGTAGGGCTCGATCGCGTGGAAGAGCGGACTCTCGACGTTCTGTTCGCGCTGGGTGTTGCGGCCGTGGCCGGTCAGGCCCAGGTTCATGCCGCTCAGGCCGGTGAAGGCGTCGGTCGCGAGGGTGTTCTGGATGAAGCGCTCGCCGTCGGACGAAACCTCGTACACGGCCACCAGCTCGTCGGTGCTGAGCGTGCCCGCCTGCTCGGTTTCGCTGTCGATCCGCCCGTTGGTCAATCGCTCGAGATCGCGGAACGCCTGCGCCTGGTCGAAGTTGCTGGTCTCGAAGAGCGCGTTCGTGCCGGTGGCGGCGTTGTGTTCTTCGGTCTGCTCGGCGAGGTCCTCGAAGTTCTCGTGCAGATGATGCTGGACGCTTTCAGAAACCTCACGGGAACTCGGATCGTCGCTGTCGCCTTGCAGGCCACTGCGATAGGCCTGGTCGACCGCCTGATGGGCATCGTGGGGCGTAACGGGTTCGGTCATCGCTGTGGGTCTCCTTGCGTTCCCGACGGCGCTTTGGGGCGTTCGGGGTAAAAATACCTGTAAAAAATACAAAATTAAAAATATTAATGAGGTAAATATTACTTATTTTCCCATGCCCATGCGCCGGAGGCAACCGCTGTGCGCACGAAAAAGCCGCCGGCCCGGCTGCAGGCGTGCAGCGCGCGCGGCGGCGTTTTCGCCCGAGTCGCGCGGTGGCGGCTCGGGTGCGTTCAGACGGGGTCAGCGGATCGGCTGCTGCTG
>JBCCOR010000278.1:0-6652 GCA_039025295.1 Acidobacteriota bacterium | reverse complement strand
TGCCGGGAACCTGAGCGAGCTGAACGTGACGCTGGGCGCGCTGGATCAGGCGCTGGCGGACGCGGAACGTTCCGTAGAGCTGGCCGACCGCAGCGGCGACGCGTTCGAGCGAATGGTGAATCGCACGACGCTGGCCGACGCGCATCACCAGCGGGGTGAGGTGGCGTCGGCGTTGGCGCTGTTCGAAGAGGCGGAGGCGATGCAGGCGGATCGGCAGCCGTCCGCCCCGCGGTTGTACTCGATTCAGGGCTATCAGTACTGCGATCTGCTTCTGGCGGACGGCGACGCGTCGTCGGCGCGTGCGGTCATCGAGCGGGCCGATTACATGCTCGATTGGGCAAGGACTAGCGCGGTATCGAGCGTGTTGTGCAACGCAACGGCCAACCTGAGCCTCGCCCGCGCCTGGACGATCCTCGCGCATCGAAGCGACGCCGACTCGCCCGATGCGTCGCAGCAGGCGCGGACGCATCTCGATCGTGCCGTCGAGGGCCTGCGCGCTGCGGGAACCGAACATCATTTGCCACGCGGCTTGCTCGCCCGCGCCGCCTTCTCCCGCCTCATCGACCGCAACGACACCGCCGCCGATCGCGATCTCCAAGAAGTCGAAGACCTCGCCGACCGCTGCGGCATGCGCCTCTTCGCCTGCGACGCCCATCTGGAGCGCGCGCGTCTTCTGCGGGATCTGTCGACGGACGACAATGCGCGCGAGCAGGCGCGTCCGCACATCGAGATGGCGAAGGCGTTGATCGCGGAGACGGGCTATCACCGTCGCGATCGGGAGCTCGCGAACCTCGAGCGCTGGCTGTCGGGCGAGGTGATTCCGAAGGACGTCTTGGGCGTGTGGGGGTAGGCTGCCGAAGGCGGATCCTTCCCTTCCATCCTCCGCCCGCGGATCTCGTCCGCCGCACGGTTTCCCGGGGTTAAAACCCCGGGCTACGCGTCTCCGACGCTGCGCGTCTTCGACAGACCGCCTCACGGCGGCCCACCCCCGCCCCTCACCGGAACCACCTGCGCGGGTTCTTGCGCATGTTCGCGGGGTGACGGCACGGCTATCTGCCGCACATCGATGCCGAGAGAGCCATTGACTGATCGATCACGACGAGGCGTGACGATTGCGTCTTGGGATGGGTGGGGGTGGGCCGCCCAAGGCGGTCTGTCGGAGGCGCGCAGCGCCGGAGACGTGTAGCCCGGGGCTTCAGCCCCGGGAAACCTCCAGCGCGCTCACGCTTCGAGCAACATCTCCACAGACGACACCTCGAACAGTCGCTCCGCCATCCGATCAAGGACATCCGGATCGTCGATCGCATCGAGCCGCGCACGCGCGTCGTCGGCCATCGTCCCGAAGCGCTGTTCGATCATGCGGATCAGCATGGCTCGACGCCCTTCCTGGACGCCGAGCTGCCGGCCTTCCTGGACGCCGAGCTGCCGGCCTTCCTGGACGCCCAGCTGCCGGCCTTCCTGGACGCCGAGCTGCCGGCCTTCCTGGATACCCAGCTGGTGGCCAGCCTGTTGACCTTCCTCGAAGACTTGCTCATAAGTGCGCGGAATCATGTCGCGGATCTCCTCGGGCTGTTGCTCGATCTGTTCAGCGTATCGCTCGGCTTCTGCGCCGCGCAATGGCGGGTAACTGTCGACGGTTTGGGTAAGTAGATAGCGCTGCTCGGTGGTCAGCGGTTCCGTTGCAGTGGCGATACGCCGCAGGGCTGCCAACTTCTGCGCGACGCGGTCGCCGGCGTTGCGGCGCATCAGCGGCGAGAGCGCCCACGCCAACGGGCGATCGTGGGCGAGGTAGTCGGCCGGATCGCAGCAGGCGAGGCAGAAAGCCAGATAGTGCGCCTCGAGGAAGACGAATGTGCCGTTGTGCTCGACGCCCGTGCGCAGCTCGAGGTCAGTCTTTCCGCCTGCGAGGAAAACCGCGAGAGGGAAGACAGGACGCGCGTACTGACTGGCGATCTGGCAGGCGTAGCGCACCATGCGCGCGTCCATCGCGCCGCGGAATCGCGACTCGATCTCAACGTGAACGAGGATCAGCTGCTCGTTTGCCGCGGAATCATCATCACCGGCATTGGTCGGCGGATCGCGCAGCGGCGCGCGGACGAGCAGATCGACCTCGGCGGCATGCGGCTGGCCGAGGCCGGCCGCGAGCTGGGGCTTCTCGAACGTCAGGTTGCCGAAATCGAGCGTTGCCGCCATCGCCGGATCGACCAGATGAACGAGATCGGCGATGAAGGCGCGGAAGAGGTCTTTGAAGAAGGCGTCGTGGGGCTGATGGGCGGCGTCGGGCCGCGTCTTGGGATCGTTCGATCGGTTCAAGCGATGCTCCGTACAAGCAGTCAACCCGAAGACATTTCGGGTTGCTGCAGTACGTACACGCAACGTCGTCGATTTTGTGACGCAGGGCGCCGAAAAAAATCCGACGAACCTCCGTCAGCTCAGCAATCCGCCCACGCCCTCGAGCCAATCCCGCCCACGAATCCGCGCAAGGCATCCGCAGGTGGTTCCGGTGAGGGGTGGGGCGGGCCGCCGTGAGGCGGTCTGTCGAAGACGCGCAGCGTCTGAGACGCGTAGCCTGGGGTTTCAACCCCAGGAAACCGTGCCCGAACCACGCTCTCCCGGCATCGTGCCCGGGGAAACCCATAAAAACACGACCCCGCGAATCAAATCACCGCCGCCACCAGCGCGCCCAACGACTCTGCATCACGCATCGCCTCGTCGCCCACCGCAATCCGCCACGATCCATCCGGCGCACCCCCACACCACACCCGAACCGCCGCATCGTCCGCCTCCGCCGCCACCAAATACCCCGCCCGCACCAGCGCCCGCGACGTCCACCGAACGACCAGCGGATCCGCCTCCGCCGCATCGACGATCCGCGCCGTCCCCCGCACGCCCCGCGGCGGACGAAAGCTCCCCTCGTACGGATCAAACGCCATCCCGCCGCGATCGAACGCGCGCGCGATCGCGCCCGAGAGCACCAAATCTTCCGGCGCACCCACCCGCATCGACGCCGTCTCGCCGTCCGACGACGCGCCGATCAGCCACAGCCGATCGGCGACGCGCAGCGCCAGATCCAAATCGTGCACCGCCAAGAGCACCGCCAATCCCTCTTCGTGCGCCAGCCGGCGCAGCAAGAGCACCAGCGCGACGCGCGTCGGCAGATCGAGGAAAGCCGTCGGTTCGTCGAGCAGCAAGACGCGCGGCGTCTGCGCCAGGGCGCGCGCGACCTGGACGCGCTGACGCTCGCCGTCGCTCAGCGTCAGCACGTCGCGATCGGCCAATGCCGTCGCGCCGACCGCCTCGAGCGCATCCGCCACCGCGCGCCGGTCGGCGTCGCGCAGGGCGCCCGACCAGTCGGTGTGGGGCACTCGGCCCAGCGCGACCAAATCGCGCGCCGTCAGATGACCCACCGACGGACGCTCGGTCAGCACCAAACCCAGACGCCGCGCGCGCACCGCCGGCGCCAGACGACGCAGGGGCGCGTCGCCGAGCCACACCTGGCCCGCGAGCGGCGGCAGCAGGCCGCCGAGGGTACGGATCAAGGTCGACTTGCCGGCGCCGTTGGCGCCCAAGAGGCACACCAGCTGCCCCGCGGGCAGGCCGACGTCGAGCGGCTCGAGAATCGGCCGACGACCGTGGCCGATCGCCAGGCCGTCGGCGCGCAGGGCCGGCAGGTCGACGGCTGCGTCGGGCTGGCTCACGACGCGTGGCGCATGCGCAGCAGGACGACGATCGCCACCGGCGCGCCGAAGAGCGCGGCGGCCGCGTTGACCGGCAGGTTCAAACTCGAGCCGGGCAGCTCGGCGAGCAAGCCGCAGGCGAGCGCGAGCACGGCGCCGACGGCGACGCTGCCCGGCACCAGCAGGCGATGGTCGGCGGTGCGCAGCAGGCCGCGGGCGAGATGCGGCACGGCGATGCCCAAAAAGCCGATCGGGCCGGCGAACGCAACCACCGCGCCGGCCAGCACCGAGGCCGCCGCCAGCGCGCCCAGGCGCGACGCGCGCACGCGCACGCCCAGGCTCTCGGCGTGCGCCTCGCCCAGGAGCAGCGCGTTGAGCGGCTTGACCAGCGCGCCCGCGCCGACGACGCCCACCAGCACCGCCAGCGCGAAGGTCGGCAGCGTGCCCCAGTGCACTTGCGTGAAGCTGCCCAGGCCCCATTCGACGAACGCGCGCGTGCGGCGCGCGTCGGCGAAGAACACCAGCACGGTCACCAGCGCGCCCACCAGCGACGACATCACGACGCCCAGGAGCAGCACGATCGTCACGTCGCGCACGCGCGCGGCGAGCGTCAGCATCACCGCCAAAACGCCGAAGGCGCCGAGCGCCGCGCCGACAACGGTGCCGAGATGGCCGAGCTGATCGACCAGCATCACGAAGCTCGGCGCGTCGGCGTAGTCGGGCAGCGGCGCGGTCAGAACCACCAGCGCCACGCCCAGGCTCGCGCCCGACGACACGCCCAGCGTGAACGGACTCGCCAAGGCGTTGCGGAAGACGGTCTGCATGAGCAGGCCGGCGATGCCGAGCGCCGCGCCCACGAGCGCCGCGGTCAGCGTGCGCGGCAGGCGGATGTCGCGGACGATGGTGCGCACGCTCGCGTCGACCGCGTCAGCGGGGCCGACGAGCGCTGCGACGACGTCGGGCGGCGGAATCGCCACCGACGACCAGCCGAGCGAGAGAACGCCGAGCACGAGCGCGATGATCGCCAGCAGCGCGAGGCGCGCGCCGCGGCGCACGCGGGTGCCGGGCGCGTCGAAGCGCCGCGCGCGCGACGCGTCGTCGTGCGCCTCCCCGACATCCCCCGCCCCGGCGCGGCTCAACGCGACGCGGATCCGGCGTCGTCGGTGGCGTCGTCAGCGGCCGCGGCGCCGGTCGGCGCCGGCGGGTCGTTGTCGACCGCCGGCGCGTGCGCGGCGGCCTCCTGCAGCGCGGTCAGGCGGGTGAGGAGCGCGCCGTGCAGCTGCTCGATCTCGCCGCGGGCGGTGTCGTTGAGGCGCAGCTTCTGCGGACAGTCGCTGCGGCTGCCGCGGCACAGGCGCGTGCGCTCGAACGCCACCAGCCGGTTGACGGCGAAGCCGAGGCCCTCGGCGAGCGCGTCCTGACGGTCGGCGATGGCCGCGCGGCGCGCGCGCTCGTCGGTGAGCGCGTCCTGCACCGAGGCGTTGATCGCGCGCGTGTCCTGACCGACGTTCTCGAGCGCTCGCTGGGTCGCGCGCAGCTCGAGGCGCACCGCCTCGCTGTCCTGACGCACGACGTCGAACGCCGCCATCACCGAGCCGAAATACTCGTCGAGGTAGGTGCCGACCTCGTACTGCACCTGCTCGGGCACGAGCTCGAGGATGCGCTGGCGCTCGGCGTCGAATTCGGCGAGCGAGTTGGGCACGACCTCGACCACCGACGCCTCGAGCCGCGACCAGCGCGCCGCCTCGCGGTCGAAGCGCGCCTCCCAGTTGGCGGCCTCGGTCTCGGCCTCGGCCTTGGCGGCCTGGCAGGCTTCGAGCTCAGCGCGCAGCGCCTCGAGATCGCCGCCGCCGCAGCCGGAGAGGACGACGAGGCCGAGCAGCAGCGCGATCAGGCCGGCAGCGGCGGACGGACGACGACGAAGGAAGGACGACGGCGATGGCATGAATCGTGGGCTCCGTAGCGATGGGCGAAGGCGACGGGCGCGGCGTCAGCTGTCGAGAACGGCTTCGTCCTGCAGGCGCTGGGCCGCCGCGCTGCGCGGCGCGTAGGTGAGGATTTTCTGGATGCGCTCGAGCGCTTTGACGCTGTCGCCGACGCCGCGGTAGAGCACGATCTCGCCGTAGAGGCGATCGGCGAGATCGTCGAGCCGCGCGCGCACCGCCTCGGCGTGCTCGCCGTCGGGATAGCGCTCGAGGTACTCGGCGCCGTTCTCGAGCGCGGTGAAGGCGTCGACCTGGGTGGTGAGGCGCGCGACCGCGCTCTGGCGCAGATCGGCGTCGTCGAGGGCGCTGCCGGTCGCCAGCTGCTGCAGCGCCGACAGCGCCTCGAGTCGCGGCGTCAGCACCTGCAGGCCGCGCAGCGCGCGCTGACCCGACGGATGCGACGCGCCTGCCTCGGCGGCACGCAGATAGAAGCGCACCGCGTCGCTTTGGCGTCCGAGGCGGCTGTAGGCATTGCCGAGGGCGAGCGCCACGTCGGGCGCCTCGTCGGCGGTCGGATGGTTGCTGAGGAATGTCTCGAGGAAGCGGGTTTCGTAGATCTCACCCCGCCAAACGGCCTGCGCCTCGGCAAAGCGCGCGTCGACCTCGTCGCGCAGCTGGGCGATCGCCTGCTCGATGCGCGCGATCGCCGCGCTCTCGGGCGCCAGCCGGCGGACGTCCTCGAGCTCGGCACGGTGGGCGCGGATCAGCCTGCCGTAGTCGCGCTCCAGCGGCGGCAGCGCGCGCGTGCCGCGCGTCAGGCGCTCGAGGCGCGCCAGGCGCAGGCGGTCGGCGGTCGGCCCTTTCGGCCAGGCGGTGAGCGCCGCGCGGTCGAGGAAGGCCTCGACCCGCGCGCGCACCGCGGCGCGGCGCGCCATCGCGGCGAGCTGGGCGCGCCGATCGGGCTGGCCCGGACGCCGCGGCGGCGGCCCCCGCGGGTCGGGCGTGCGCACGGTGCGCGGGTCGCGCGGCGGCGGCCGGACCCAGCGCCCC
>JBCCOR010000277.1:0-6659 GCA_039025295.1 Acidobacteriota bacterium | reverse complement strand
CGGCGTGCTCGGACCGCAGGAGGCCGCAGAGATCCGCTCGATCTTCGCCGCCGACGGCGCGGCCGGCACCGAGACCCCGGCGACCGTCGCGGGCACCGAGGCGACGGCGGCCATCGATCCGAACGATCCGGCGCTGTCGGCCGTCGGCGCACCGCCGCTCACCGCAACCGATCCGCTCGCCACGGCGACGCAGATCTGATCGCGCACACTGTGACGCGCGGCGGTTCGCCGCGCATTCTCGCGCCCTCGGCCTGGCCGGGGGCGCGTTTGTTGTTGGGTGTGCGTCGGTTTTGCCGCAGTGCGTCAGAGGCTTGACCGGTTATGCCGCATTGCGGTATCTTGAGTTTGACGCACGGTGGCAAAGCTGCCGGCAGGTCTCGGCGTACGAGTCACGCAGCGAGCCGCGCCAGCAGCGATCCGCCCCCATCCGCAGCCAGCGTGCGCCTTTCCGATTGTTCGGGTTGCCCGCGCCGCTGCGCGGCAGACCACGATTCGCATCTGACCCGCGACGGCCTCGGTGGCCGCGCATGAGGAGCACGATCTCCATGATTCGCGTCATCAAGCGCTACGAAAGCCGCAAGCTGTACGACACCGAGGAGAGCCGGTACATCTCCCTCGAAGACATCGCCAAGTGGGTGCGCACCGGTCAGGACGTCCGCGTGATCGACAACGCCACGTCCGAGGACGTCACCCCGCAGGTGTTGACCCAGATCATTCTCGACGAAGGCAAGCGCGGCACCTCGTTCCTGCCCACCGAGCTCCTGCACGAGCTGGTGCGCGTGGGCGAGAAAGCCCTCGTGTCGGGCGTCGAGCAGGTGCAGGGCAAGGTCGATCGCTTCGTCAAGCGCTCGATCGATCGCTTCGCGCCGGTGCGCCAGGCGCGTGAGGAAATGGCGCTGCTGCGCGATCGCCTGGGTCAGCTCGAGAGCACGCTGAGCAATCTCGACATTCCCGAGGAAGAAGAGGCGCCTGCGCCGCCGCGCCGCAAGACGTCGACCACCCGCAAGACGTCGACGGCGCGCAAGACCACCGCCGCGTCGCGCAAGCGCACGACCGCTGCCAAGAAGGCCGCCGCTGCCGACGACGCCGAAGAGGCCGCGCCCGCGCCTAAGAAGACCACCCGCCGCCGCACGACCAAGAAGACGACGACGACCGCTGCCGCGAGCGACGACAACAGCTGAACGCCGCCGCCCGGTTATTCCGTCGCCCGTTAGCACGCTGCGATCCCGTTCCCTCCGATGCAACGCCCGAGGTGCCCCCATGACCGACACACCGCGCGAACATGACGCCGAAGCCGCCGATGCGGCCCCCGACACCGACCATCAGGCGCCGAACGAGTCCGCCGCCGACGATGCGCACGACAGCGCCCACGAGCGCGTCGGCGACGAGCTGAAAGACGCCGCCCAGCGCATCTGGCTCGCCGGTCTCGGCGCGATGGCGACCGCAGAAGACGAAGGCTCGAAGCTGTTCCAGCGGCTGGTCGAGCGCGGCCGGACCTACCGCGCCCAGGGCCGCGACGCCGTGCACGAAGCCGGCGCGCGCGCCGAAGAGGCCGCCGACGACGTGCGCAGTCGCGTCGAGGAAGCCACCGACGACGTGCGCAGCCGGGTCGAAGAAGCCGCCGACGAACTCAAGCATCAGCTGTCGGACGCCCGCGGTCGGGTCGAGAGCCTGATCGACGATGCCGTGCAGCGCGCGCTGCAGCGCGCGGGCGTGCCGTCGCGCGACGAGATCGCCACGCTCGTGCAGCGGGTCGAGGAACTGACGCGCAAGATCGAAGCGTTCGGCCGCGATCAAGCCGATCGCTGAGCGACGCGAAGCGATGGCGGTTCCCTCCACCCTACCCGCCGTCGATCCGCCGGTTGGCCTCGCCCTCGCGGGCGGTGCGGCCGGCGGTGCCATCTACGAGATCGGCGCCATGCGCGCCCTCGACGAGGCGATCGACGGCATCGACCTGCATCAGCTCGGCGTCTACGTCGGCGTCAGCGCCGGCGCATTCCTCGGCTCGTGCCTGGCCAACGGCCTGTCGACCGAGCAGATGTGCCGGGCGATCACCAAGCCCGAGCCGGGCGAGCATCCGTTCGTGCCCGAGCTCTTCTTCCAGCCGGCGGTGCAAGAGATGCGCGGCCGGCTGCTGCGCGTGCCGCGCCAGCTCGGCCGCGCGCTGCTCGACTACGTCAGCGGCCGCGAGCGACGCCTGGTCGACGCCCTGACCAACCTCGGTCAGACCCTGCCGGTCGGCCTCTTCGCCAACGAGCCGGTGCGCGACTACGTGCGCCGTATCTTCGCGATCAAGGGCCGCACCGACGACTTCCGCAGGCTCCAGCGGCGCCTGGTCGTGGTCGCGACCGAGCTCGAAACCGGTCGCGCCGTGCGCTTCGGCCTGCCCGGCTTCGACCACGTGCCGATCTCGAACGCCGTCCAGGCGTCGACCGCGCTGCCCGGCCTCTATCCGCCGGTCAAGATCGACGGCCGCTACCACGTCGACGGCGTGCTGCTGAAGACCATGCACGCCTCGGTCGCCCTCGACGCCGGCGCGCGGCTGGTGTTCTGCATCAACCCGATCGTGCCGGTCGACGCGCGTCCGGCGATCGAGGCCGGTTTGATGCGCGAGGGCCAGATGGTCGACCACGGCCTGGTGTCGGTCATGTCGCAGACGCTGCGCACGCTGATCCACTCGCGCATGACGCTCGGCCTGCGGGCCTACAAGACCCGCTTCCCCGAGGCCGACGTCGTGCTGATCGAGCCGCGGCGCGACGACTACGAGTATTTCTACTCCAACATCTTCACCTTTTCCTCGCGCCGGGCGGTGGCGCAGCGCGCCTACCAGGCGACGCGCGCTCATCTGCTCGCGCGCCGCGAGGAGCTTGCGCCGGTGCTGGCGCGCCACGGCCTGCGCCTGAACGTCGCCGCGCTCGAAGAGCCGCGCGATCTGTGGAAGCAGGTGTCACTGCCAGACGACGACCTCACCGCGGTGCCGCCCACCCGCCGCGAGCGCTGGCGCAAGACGATCAAGACCGCCGCCGTCCAAACGGCGCACGCGGTCGAACGCGCGCCCGCCGCGCGCTCGGCGGCCGCCGCCCTCGACGGCTCGCGCCGGGCCGTGCTCGACGATCTCGACCGGGTGCTGGCGCGGCTCGAAGACGCGGTCGACGGGTTGGAGGCGCGGCAGGCTGCGCGCGACGACGCGGCCGCCGACGACGACGCGAGCTGGGCGAGCGCCAACGACAACGGCGCGGGCCGCGCGTCCGGCGATCGGGGCGACGCCGCGCCGCCGACCGACGCGGACGCCGCGTCCGATGACGAAGGCTGGGCCTCGCGCGCGCTGCGCGCGACGGTCGCGACCTTCGGCGCCAGCGGCCTGATGCTCTGAGCGTCGGCCGCGCGCCGACGCGTCGCGCCTTGACCCGCCGGCGGAATCCGCCGTAGGCTGCCGCCGGTTTTCGCCCGCCGCGGCGCGTTCGCGCCGCCGCCATTCGCCCGATCGACGGATCGCCTCGTGCGCGGTCCGCGTCGTGCGCGATCCGCCCCGTCCGCTGCAGCCTCCAGGGAGTTCTCATGTCCAACGACGCTCCGATCCGCACGCTCGGCGTGGTCGGTGCCGGCACCATGGGTGCAGGCATCGCCCAGGTCGCCGCCCAGGCCGGCCTCACCACCCGTCTCGTCGACATCAACCCCGACGCCCTCGCCGGCGGCCTGGCGCGCATCGACAAAAGCCTCGCCAAGCTCGCCTCGAAGGGCAAGCTGAGCGACGAGGAGGCCGCGGCCGCGCGCGCGCGCATCCACGACGCCGATCAGCTCGACGCGCTCGCCGACTGCGATCTGGTGGTCGAGGCGGTGGTCGAGAAATTCGCGGTCAAGGAGGCGGTGTTCGGCAAGCTCGACGCGATCTGCCCCGCGTCGACGATCCTCGCCACCAACACCAGCTCGATCTCGATCACCAAGATCGCGGCCGTCACCCAGCGGCCGCAGCAGGTGATCGGCATGCACTTCATGAACCCGGTGCCGCTGATGCAGCTGGTCGAGGTGATCCGCGGCCTCGAGACCGATCAGGCGACCTACGACGCGGTCGAGGCCACCAGCCGCGCGCTCGGCAAGACGCCGGTCGAGGTCCACGACGCGCCGGGCTTCGTCTCGAACCGCGTGCTGATGCCGATGATCAACGAGGCGATCTTCTGCCTGCAGGAAGGCGTCGGCACGCCCGAGGCGATCGACGCGGTGATGAAGATGGGCATGAACCATCCGATGGGCCCGCTCGCGCTCGCCGATCTGATCGGCCTCGACGTCTGCCTCGACATTCTGCGCGTTCTGCAGGACGGCTTCGGCGATCCGAAGTACCGACCGTGCGCGCTGCTGGTGAAAATGGTCGACGCCGGCCATCTCGGCCGCAAGAGCGGTCGCGGTTTTTACGACTACGCCGGCCGCTGATCGGCCGGTCGACCGGGAGCGACACACCATGCGCTGGACCCACTACTACCTGCACACCACCCGCGAGGTGCCGAGCGACGCCGAGGTGGTCAGCCACCGCCTGATGCTGCGCACCGGCATGATCAAGAAGCTCGCCGCGGGCATCTACACCACGCTGCCCTTCGGCCTGCGCGCGCAGCACAAGCTGTGCGCGATCGTGCGCCGCGAGCTCGAGCGCGCGGGCGCGATCGAGGTCAGCATGCCGGCGATCCAGCCGGCCGAGCTGTGGCAGGAATCGGGCCGCTGGGAAGCCTACGGCAAGGAGCTGCTGCGCATCCACGATCGCCACGAGCGCGGCTTCGTCTTCGGCCCGACGCACGAGGAGGTGATCACCGACTTCGTGCGCCAGGACGTGCGCAGCTACCGCCAGCTGCCGTTCAACCTCTACCAGATCCAGACCAAGTTCCGCGACGAGATCCGTCCGCGCTTCGGCCTGATGCGCGGGCGTGAGTTCCTGATGAAGGACGCCTACTCGTTCCACGCCGACGCCGACTCGCTCGACGAGGGCTACGAGGCGATGCGCGCGGCCTACTGCCGGATCTTCGAAGCCTGCGGCCTCGACTACACGGTGGTCGACGCCGACACCGGCACGATCGGCGGCTCGGCCTCGAACGAGTTCATGGTCGTCGCCGAGACCGGCGAGAGCGAGGTCGTGCGCTGCGTCGCGAGCGGCTACGCCGCCAACGTCGAGAAGGCCGAGGCCGGCGCGCTGGCCGTGCCCGACGACATGGGCGACGCCGAGGCCGCGCGCGAGACCGTCGCGACGCCGGGCCTGACCACGGTCGACGAGGTTGCCGCCTTCCTCGGCCTGACGCCGGCGCGCATGGTCAAGACGCTGATCTACAACAGCGAGCGCGAGGAGCCGGTGGCGGTTCTGATCCGCGGCGATCGCGCCGTCAACGAGATCAAGCTGCAGAACCTGCTCGACGTGCAGCATCTGCAGCTCGCCGACGACGCCACCGTCACCCGCCTCACCGGCGCGCCGGTCGGCTTCGCGGGCCCGGTCGGCCTGCCCGACGATCTGCGCGTGATCGCCGACGAGAGCGTCCGCCCGCTGCGCAACTTCGCCTGCGGCGCCAACGCCGCCGACGCGCATCTGCGCAACGTCAACTGGGATCGCGACGCGACGCCCACCGAGTGGGCCGATCTGCTGCGCGTGGGCGGTGGCGATCCGTGTCCGCGCTCGGGCGAGCCGCTCGAGCAGTACCGCGGCATCGAGGTCGGCCACATCTTCAAGCTCGGCACGAAGTATTCCGAGGCGATGAACGCCACCTTCCTCGGCGCCGACGGCAAGCCGCAGCCGATGGAGATGGGCTGCTACGGCCTCGGCATCGGCCGCACCGTCGCCGCCGCGATCGAGCAGAACCACGACGACGACGGCATCGTCTGGCCGCTGCCGCTGGCGCCCTTCCAGGTGCTCCTGATCGCGCTCAACCCGAAGGACGAGACGGTCGTCGCCGCCGCCGATGATCTCTACGACCAGCTGCTCGCGGCCGACGTCGAGGTGCTCTACGACGACCGCAAGGAGCGTCCCGGCGTGAAGTTCAAGGACGCCGACCTGATCGGCCTGCCGGTGCGGGTGGTGGTCGGCAAGAAGGCGCTGGCCGAGGGCGAGATCGAGATGTCGCTGCGGCGCGATCGCGCCAAGCAGATGGTGCCGGTCGCGCAGGTGATCGGCCGCGTGCTCGAAGCCGTCAAAGGCTGAGCCCAGCCCGGCTGAGCCCAGCCCGGCTGAGCGCAGCCCGGCTGAGCCCAGTCCGGCTGAGCCCAGCCCGACTGATCGCAGCCTGCCGCCCTGCTGCGGCGAGACGCCCGCGTCGGTTCAGCGCCCGTTCGGCGCCGACCGCGCGGGCGTTGGCGTAGACGGTGGTGGCTGCGCCGCCGCGGGCGCGCCGTCCGCCGACAGGTTCGCGGGCAGATCGGCGCCGTAGAGATCGCGGTAGTGGGCGTAGCTGCGCAGCACCTTGCGCACGTAGTTGCGCGTCTCGCGGAAGGTGACCTTGCTGTAGAACTCGGCCGGATCGTCGGAGAAGCAGTAGCGTGCCCACAGCGCGGCCTGCGGCTCGCCGGCGTTGTAGGCCGCGATCATGTGCGGCGTGACGCCGTCGAAGTCGTCGGACAGGCGGCGCAGATAGGCCGCGCCGAGCGCGATCGCCACCGCCGGACGATCGAGATCGGCCGGTCGCAGCGCG
>JBCCOR010000276.1:0-6722 GCA_039025295.1 Acidobacteriota bacterium | reverse complement strand
GGCGCGAGAACCGCGCCGACGTCGACATCACCGGCGGCTCAGTCCGCAAGTCCCCCTCCTTCCAGCTCCATCAGCTCGTCACGTTGTGCCGGCGCTACCTCACGATCAAGCGCAAGGACACCGTGGGTACGGCGATCCTGCTCGCGCAGGCGCCGATCATCGGGCTGCTCGTGAACATGGTGTTCGCGGGCCTGGACACGGGCGCGATGAACCGGCTCGAGTTCATGCCGTTCGCGCTCTTCATCCTCGTCATCTCCTCGATCTGGTTCGGCTGCTCGAACGCCGCGCGCGAGATCGTGAGCGAGCAGGCGATCTACAAGCGCGAGCGCATGGTCAACCTGTCGATCCTCGCGTACGTCGGCTCGAAGTTCGCCGTGCTCGCCGCGCTCTCACTGGGTCAATGCGTGATGCTGCTCACGATGACCTACTTCATGCTCGACATGGTCGGGAACCCGCTCTTCCACCTCATCACGTTGTGGATGTGCGCGCTGGCGGGGACGTCTCTTGGGCTGCTGCTCTCGGCGTTCGTACGCACCACGCCCGCCGCGCTCGCGCTCGTGCCGCTGCTGCTCATCCCGCAGGTGATCCTGGGCGGCGCGATCATGCCGATCGCGCGGATGGAGACGCCGAGCTGGCTGGCCTCCCAGACCAAGATAATCCGCTGGGGCGTCGAGGCCGCGCTGCACGATGAGTCGATCGGCGGGCCAGTCGAGCACCCGCACCGGCCGGCGCGCGACCTGGCCGTTCTCGATCGTCATCACCCAGCCGTTGGCCGGCCACCCGCGGTCCGCATCGGCGGTTTCTGCCGCGCCTGCGGCGCCGGTGAGGCCGTCCCCGTCGGCGCTCAGGCCGAGGCCGGCAACGGCCGCGCGCGGCACGGTGTGGACGTCGCGGTGGACGGCGACCACCAGGTTGAGATCGACGCTCAGATCGATCGGCAGCGCGTCGTCGCCGGTCGCCGCGCCATCCTCGATCGCTTCGTCGCCCGTGCGGTCGTCCAGGGCGAAGCGCACCAGCGCGGCGCCGCTCAGGCGGTCGATGCGGCGCCCGATGTGGATCAGCGTCACCGGCCGCGCGCGCCCGCGGCCGTCGAGCGGCAGCGCGCGCGCCGCCTGGCCGACGTGGAGATCGGCAAGATAGCGCTCGTCGACCTCGGCCTCGATCCACGGATCGGCGAGGGTGGCGAGCTCGTAGAGCGTGTCCTGCGGCGCGACGATCTGGCCGGGATCGACCGGACGGCGCAGCGCGACGCCGTCGAACGGTGCGATCAGCACGTGCTCCTCGACGCGCAGCGCGGCCTCGGCTGCGGCCTGGCGCAGGCGTTCGATGTCGGCGTCGGCCGTGTCGACCGCGAGCTCGGCGCGCTCGCGCTCGCTCGGCGGCGTGAGGCCCTGGCGGGCGAGGGTGCGGATGCGATCGCGATCGCGCACCGCCTGGGCGCGCGCCTCTTCGGCTTCGCGCAGGGCGGCCTCGGCCTGCGCCAGCGCCGCGCGCGCGACGCGGTCGTCGATGCGCGCCAGCACCGCGCCGCGCGTCACCGCGTCGCCCTCCTCGGCGGTGAGGCTGTCGAGCCGTCCGGCGACCCGCGCCACCGCGTCGACGCGCTGGCGCGCGCGCACGCGTCCGGTGATCGCGAGCAGCCGGGTGACGGTGTCTTCGCGCACGACCTCGGCCGTCTCGACGATCGGCGGACGCTGCAGCAGGCTGCGCACCTGCCAGCCGATCGCGATCAGCGCGATCAGCACAGCGAGCGGCACGAGTCCGCGCAGGAATCGCCGGATGCGCATCAGGCAGGCTTCCACATGCGCGGATCGAAGCTGAACCGGCGCGGCGATCCGCGCCGAATCTGCGCGCGGTCGGGATGATGCGGATGGAGCAGCACGTTGGTCTCTTCGGGCACCACGATCGACGGCACCTCGAGCGCCGGGCTCGTGCCCGCGGTGATCCATGCGTCGCCGGCGGCGCGCAGCGCGCTGGCCGCGTCGCGGCTGCGGTTGCGCCAGTCGTAGGGCATCGCGTCGGCGCGGACCGCCGCGATCGGCAAGCCCTCGGGCAGCTGCGCCGGGCAGGCGACGAGGTCGGGTGGCTCGAGATCGGGATCGAGATGCACGAAATATTCGAGCGCGGCGAGCGAGAGAGAACTCGACGTGTAGACCATGGGCGTGCCGATCGAATTCCAGCGTCCGCCGTAGCGCCGCGCGCCCTCGCCGTCGAACGCGTGCGGTCCGTAGTGCGCAGCAACAATGCGCCAGACCCGGCGGGTCGCCGGGTTGGGGCGCGGACGGCTGATCAGCGCCGGAGGCATGGACGGGGCGGCGTGCAGCCGCTCAGGTGTAGACGCCGGTTTCGATGCGGCCGAGCAGGTTGGTGACCTGCTCGCAGCCGAGATCGGTGTCGAGCAGCGTGAGGGGCGGCTGGCCGTCGAGCGCGCGGTTGGGACGCGCGAGCCAGCGGTTGGCGCGCTCGAGATCGCCGAGGACGCGCCCTGCGCGGCCGACGACCCGCGCCAGGCGCGCCAGGCGATCGGACTCGTCGGGCTGCAGGCGGGCTTCCTTGCGTCGCCGCTGCAGCGTGCGGGCCGGGATCGTCAGCACGCGGCTGAGGGTGTCGCGATCGCTGGCGAGGGCCGTGGCGACGTACTCGAAGGAGGCGTAGGGCAACCCCTCGCGGATGGTCGTGACCAAGGCGTCGGGCTGGCCGTGCACGTCACGCAGCACGCCGGCGCCGCCCAGCAGCTCGTAGAGGTCGATGTGTTCGTCCATGATGCGTCGTTCCGGGTCGTGATGCGGTGGCCTCGAGCGATCGCCTGAGCGATCGGCCTCAAGAGTTCGGCCATATGGCGTCAATTATTGCGCCATTTGGCCGGATTGTCCAGTCGCGTGCGGCTGCCAGGTCAGCTTGCCGGATCGACGCCGGCGAGCTCGCAGACGCGATGCGCGTGCGCGGGCTCGACCGGCTGCACCGACAGTCGCTGACCGCGCAGCGTCACCAGCATGCCCTCGAGCGCGGAATCCGCCTTGAGCGTCGCCAGCGGGACGAGGGCGTCGAAGGTGGTGACGTGGGCGACGTCGACCACCAGCCAGCGCGGCGCCTCGGGCGTCGATTTCGGATCGTGGTACTTGCTTTCGGCGTCGAATTGCGATGCGTCGGGATAGGCCGTGCGCGCGATTCGTCCGAGACCGGCGACGCCGGGCGGCTTGGCGTTCGAGTGGTAGACCAGCACGCGATCGCCGACCTGCATGTCGTCGCGCATGAAGTTGCGTGCCTGGTAGTTGCGCACGCCGTCCCATTCCGTGACGCCATCGCGGGCGAGATCGTCGATGCTGTAGACGTCGGGCTCGGTCTTGAGCAGCCAGGTGCGCGGACGCTCCTCGCTCATCGCGCGGCGCTCGTGTCGTCGTCGGGTGCGGCGCCGAAGCTCTCGGCGTAGCGGACATCGAAGGCGGCGCGGCTGTAGGCGTGCTCTTGGGTGCCATGCTGCTCGACCGCGTAGGCCGCGGCGACGCTGCCCATGCGGCCGCAGCGCGCCAGATCGTAGCCGCGCTTGAGACCGGCGAGGAAGCCCGCGCGATAGGCGTCGCCGGCGCCGGTCGGGTCGACGAAGCGCGCGATCGGCACCGCCGGCACCTCGATCGGATCGTGATTGCGGCGCAGGATGCGGCTGCCCTCGCCGCCGAGGGTGACCACCACGGTGTCGACCAGATCGAAGATTGCGTCGCCCTCGTGGCCGGTCTTTTTCTCGAAGACGCCGTGCTCGTAGTCGTTCATCATCACGATCGCCGCGCCGCGCGCGCAGTCGGTGAGCTGCGCGCCGTCCATGGCGGTGACCTGGAACGACGGATCGAAGAGGAACGGCAGCTGGCTGTCGCGCGCCTCGTGGCAGTGTCGCAGCATGGCATCGGGGTCGTCAGGGGCGACGATCACCACGCCGGCGCGATCGCCCATGTGCGTGGTCAGGCTGAGCGCGCCGGCGCGCGCCATGGCGCCGACGAAGAAGCCGGTGATCTGGTTGTCGCTCTTGTCGGTGGTGATGTGGCAGCAGGCGGTCTTGACGTCGTCGAAGACCGTGATGCCGCTGGTGTCGACGCCGTGCTGCTCGAGCCAGCTGCGGTAGCCGGCGAAGTCCTCACCGGCGGCGGCGACGATGCGCGGGGTTTCCTCGAGCAGCGCGAGCGTGTAGGCGATGTTGCCGGCGCAGCCGCCGCGCTGGGTACGCATGTCGTTGACCAGGAACGAGATGCTGATGACGTGCAGTTTGTCGGGCAGGATGTGGTCTTTGAAATGGCCGGGATAGACCATGATCTGATCGAAGGCGAGCGAACCTGTCACCACGATTTGGGCATCGGGTGCGAGCGAGAACGGCGCGTGGGACACGGCAATACCTCGGCGGGGAGCATTCCAGGGCGATGCGCGGCGCCGGATGCGCGGCGCGGCGTGCGGACGAAAGCCGGATTGTGGCAGATGGGGAACGGTGTGACCAAGTGACCCGTCGTGCGGCGCATCGATTGACCGCCGTCGGCGGCCCGGGTAGCCTGAGCGCCATGACCTCGCCCGTCCGCGCATCGTCCGCGCCTCCGCCGTCGTCCGGCGATGGCTATCACGCTGCCCACCGTGAGCTGCCGATGGGCGGCCTGTACGCGCGCCGGCGCGAACGGGTGTTCATGATCCTCGCCGGGCTGTTCATCGGCTCGATGACGATGCTCAATCTGTTCGGCGTCAGCCGCTTCCTCGATCTCAGTTTCACCGTCTTCGGCGTGACCGTGCCGGTGCCGCTGGCGGTCGGCGTGCTGCCGTATCCGATCACCTTTCTGTGCACCGACTACATCTCCGAGATCTACGGCCGCCAGCGTGCCAACATCCTGGTGTGGGTGGGTTTCTTGGTGAACCTGTGGCTGGCCGTGATCCTGTGGCTGGGCGGGGTGCTGCCCGGCTTCGATCAGCCCGTGCCCGACGCCGCCGGCCGGCTGCCGATCTTCTTCGAGATCCGCACGCTGACGCTGGCGGCGATGGCCGCGTCGATGATCGCCTACCTGACCGCGCAGCTCTGCGACGTCCACGTCTTCCATTTCTGGAAGCGCCTGACGCGCGGGCGTCATCTGTGGCTGCGCAACAACGGCTCGACGCTGGTCAGCCAGTTCGTCGACAGCTTCGCGGTGATCACGATCACGCATTTCTTCGCCGGCGCGCTGCCGATCGAGGCCGATCAGGCGCTGTGGCCCCAGCTCTGGACGTTCATCCTGTCGGGCTACATCTTCAAACTGCTCTCGGCGCTGGTCGACACGGTGCCGTTCTATCTCGGCACGGCCTGGCTGCGGCGCTATCTCGGTCTCGACGGCGAAGGCGTCGCGGGCGAGCTGCCGTTTGCCGGCGACGCCGACTGACGCCGGAGGTCTCCGCATGCGCACGCGTCCGACCACGTGGATTCTTCTCGCACTGGTGATCGCGATTCCCCTGTGGACCTGGCAGCATTTCAGCGATCCGAGCCGCCAGGTGCGCGTGCGGCTCGTCGCGCTCAGCAAGCTGGTGGCCAAGGACGGGCCGGAAGCGCCGCTCGCGCTCGCCGACAAGGCACGTCAACTGAATGGTTTCTTCGCGCCCGATTTCGTCGTCGATCTACCGCCCGTGGGCCAGCGGCTGGCGGGCGACGTCGGTCAGCTGATGCGCTATTTGGCCGGCTACCGCGCCGGACCTTCGCGCCTGACGGTCGGCTACCGCGATCTCGATATTCAGCTCGGCGCGGGCGGTCGTATCGCCACCAGCACCTTCGTCGTGGTGGCGACCGGCTTCTGGGAGGGCAGCGTGCAGCCGTCGCGCAACGCCTATCGCTTCCGCGTGCGCTGGGTGCAGCAGGACGGCAGCTGGGTGATCGAATCGGCCGAGATGCTCGAGATCGTCTCGGGCGATCTGCTCTTCTGAGCGCGGCGGACAACGCCGGACTTGCTAGAGTCTGACGATGGTCGACACGGCGACGCCCCACACAACGGATCTCTTCATCGGTCTCACGCCCGATCGCGTCCTGCAGGCGGTCGAGCGCGCTGGATTGGCCTGCCGGCCGGTGTGCTACCCGCTCAACTCCTTCGAGAACCGCGTCTACGAGGTCGAACTCGAAGATCGTGCCCGGGTGGTGGCGAAGTTCTACCGCCCCGGTCGCTGGACCGAGGCGCAGATTCTGGAGGAGCACAGGCTGCTCGACGCGCTCGCCGCGGCCGAGGTGCCGGTGTGCACCATGCGGCCGTTTCCCGACGGCGGTGCGCTGCGCCAGATCGACGGCATTTACTACAGCGTTGCCGATCGCCGCGGTGGTCGCGCGCCCGATGAATTGAGCGATGCGCTCGTGCTGCGCCTCGGCCGCCTGATCGGACGGATGCACACGGTCGCGGCGGCTCGCCCGGGCGACGACGTCGACCGCCCACGCCTCGACGCCGACCGCTATGTGCGACGTCCACTGGCCTGGATGCGCACAAACGACGTGATCCCGCCGTCGTTTCGCCAGCGCTATGCGGCGGCCGCCGAGACCATCGCCGACCGCGCGGATGCGCTGATGCTCGGCGTGCCGACCCAGCTGGTTCACGGCGACCTGCATCTGGGCAATCTGCTTCTGCGCGACGATCGACTGAACGTACTCGACTTCGACGACTGCTGCATCGGGCCGGCGGTGCAGGATCTGTGGCTGGTGCTGCCCGGCCGCGGGCCCGAGGCCGATCGCCATCGCGCGCTGCTGC
>JBCCOR010000275.1:0-6759 GCA_039025295.1 Acidobacteriota bacterium | reverse complement strand
TCTCGTCGACGAAGACCGCGTTGGCCAGCGACAGGCCGAGGATGCCGCCGATCAGCACGGCGGCCATGAAGTAGAGCCGCGCGACCGCCGCCATCGCCGGATGATCGGCGCGCGCGGCGATCAGATCGGGCAGCTCGTACCAGCCCTCGATGGTCAGCACCTTGAAGAGCGCGTAGCAGGCCAGCAGCGGATTGCCGAAGTGCTCGGGCGCGAGCTCGCCGAAGAGCAGGGTGGCGCCGATGCCGAAGATCAGGTTGACCAGCATCAGCGCCAGGAACACGCCGACCGAGGCGCGCAGCGCGCGACCGATGCCGGCGATCAGGTGATCGCGATCGGGGATGAAGCGCAGCAGGCGGAAGAGCCGGAACAGCCGGCCGAGGCGCAGCAGCGTGACCGCGCCGAGCTGGTGCAGATCGATCCACGGCGTCAGCAGCACCGGCAGGCTGACCAGCAGGATGATGAAGTCGAAGCGGTTCCACGCCCGCGCCTTGTAGCCGTCCCAGCCGAAGCGCTGGATCTTGAGCGCTGCTTCGAGCGCGAAGAACAGCACGCACGCGATGTCGATGCCGAGCGCCAAGCGCGCCAGCGGGTTCGCGGCGGTCAGGTCGGTCGACGCGCCCTGGCTCATCAGCGCGACCGCGTTGATCAAGATGACCGCGATCACCGTGCGCTCGGCGATCAGCGCATCGACGACGCGGCTGCCCAGCGGGCGAACGGCCCGCGGATGCGGCGCGTCGGGATCGGTCGGGGTCGGGTCGGCGCTCACGCGGGGATGATATCGAGGTTCAGCCGGCGTCGACGCCGGCGCGCCGGATCGCCCGCCAGGCCAGGGTCGCCAGCGTCACCAGCACGGCGCCGAGTCCCCACAGCACGGGACGCTGGCCGTGCTGATCGGCCAGCCAGCCGACCGCCGGCCCGAGCAGCAGGAAGCTGAGGCGGAAGACCAGGCTGGCGAGCGAGAGAAAGCCCGCGCGGTCGGTGTCGGGAATGCGCCGCTGCTGGGCGTGCACGAGCAGCGGCGCCTGCAGGCCGCGCATCAGCGTCAGCGCGTAGTAGAACGCGAAGCCCCAGATCGCGGTGATCGCTGCCAGCCCGCCGTAGCCGAGCGCGACCAGCGCGACGCAGCCGATCAGCGTACCGCGCCAGCTGCGCCGTCCGAGCCGGTGGCTGAGCAGCGCGCCGATCGCGACGACGTAGTTGGCCGCAGCCCACAGCGGCCCGAGATAGGCGGTCGGCAGACCGGCGTCGACGGCGTAGATCTGGATCAGCCACACCGGCGTGAAGCTGGCCAGATTGAGCACGATGCCGAAGGCGAAGAGGGCGCGCAGGGCGCGGTCGTCGACCAGCACATGGCGCACCATGCTGAGCGCCTGGCCGAGATAGCGGCCGGCCGGCGGCCGCGCGCGCGCCGGCTCGATCATCAGCAGCGCGGCGACGAAGGCGAGCCCGGTCATGCCCGCCTGCAGCGCGAACGGCAGGCGGACGTGGGTGACATAGAGCAGGCCGGCGGTGAGCGCGCCCGTGCCCTCGCCGAACTGGGCCCAGAAGCGCATGCGGCCGGTCCACTGCGCATAGCGCGCTTCGTCGCCGGTGGCTTTGAGCGCGCTGTAGAGCAGCGCGTCGTCGCAGCCCGAGCCGAACGCCAGACCGATGCCGAGCAGCGCCTCGGCGAGCAGAACCCACGGCACGCTGTCGGCGCGGGCGTACACCAGCCAGCCGATCACGCCCATCGTCGCGGCCAGGAGCAGGGTGCGGCGGTAGCCGAGGCGATCGGCGAGATAGCCGCTGGGGAACTCGAACAGCGCCATCACCAGGCCGAAGAAGCCCTGGATCAGCATGATGCTGAACAGCGACAGGCCGATCTCCTGTTTCCAGAAGATGCTGATGACCGCCATGGGCAGGATCGCCATCACGCACGCCTGATAGGCGCAGAGCAGATGGGGCGTCAGCCGCAGGCGGCGGCTCGCTGCGGAGGTCGGTTGCGGCGTGTTCATCGTCGAGGCCCTGCGCGGGTCGTGGGCATGCGCGGCGGGACGCGGTACGATGACCGATGATGAGGAGATTTCGCAAGCATCGATCGATGATGGCGCGTCCGCGATGGCGCGTAGGGGCAACAGCCGTCCTGATCGCGCTGCTCGGCACGGTCGCCTATGCCGACTCGCCCAGTATGCCGCACGCCGCGGCCGCAACGTCGGCGCCGGCGGCCGGCGCCGACGCGGCGCGCTCGCCGTTCCGGGCCGCACGCGTGCCCTGGCAGACCCTGCGCTACGGTGCGTCGAAGCTGTTCGTGCGCGCCACGGTCGAGGTCGAGCTGCGCTGGCGTCCAGCGGCGGGGATCGATCTGCTGCCGGTCGCGAACGGCGCGCCGCGGCAGCCGCCCGGACCGCGCGTCGGTGAGCTGACCTACCGCTCGTCGATGCTCGGTCGGCGCGAGCACGAGACGCTCGCGTTCGTACCGGGCAGCGGTGTCACCCTGCAGCGCAGCAAGATCGCCGTCGGCCGCTACGCCAAGGTCGAGCGCTACGCCGACGCCCAGGTGCGCGTGCTGCGCTACAAGCCGGCCAGCGGCCTGCCCGCAGACGACGCGTCCGACTGGCCGCTCGAGAAAGAGCGCTTCCGCGCGCTGCCGACAGCGGCGCGCAGCGCGCTCGCGCCGGGCGTGCTGCTCTACGCGGTAGCGGCCGCGCCGCTCGATCGCATCGGCGATCGCGCCGCACTCGCGGTCTACGACGACACCCTCGGCATGCTCGATCTCGAGGTGCTGCCGCAGGCCGACGGGCTCGAGGTCGAGACCGTGCACATCGCCGGGCAGCCGCCGCGACCGCCGGGTGAGGTGCTGCGCATCGCCGTCCGGCCGCGCGGCACGCCGTTCGAATTTCTCGGCCTGCGCGGCGATCTGACCCTATGGCTCGAGGCCGACACCCGCCTGCCGCTGCAGATCGACGGCGACGCGCAGCTGATCGGCGCGCTCGCCGTCAAGCTCGAGGACGCGCAGCTGGCGCCGGGGGCCTCGGCATGATCGCGCGCACCCTGCGGCGGATCGCCGCCCTGATGCTGCTGTCGATGCTCATCGGCCTGCACCCCGGGCCGGCGCGGGCGCAAGCGTCCGCGGCGCTGCCCGACACCGGCGTCAGCGGCGTCTACGAGGCGATGATCGCGACCGACGACGCGCCGGGCCTGCTGCGCCTGCTCGCGCTCTTCGGCTTCCGCACGGTCGCCGAGGCGCGGGTCGAGGCCGACGCCGTCGCCGCGCACTACGGTGTTGACGGCACCGGCCTCACCGCCTACCGCCTGCAGAACGGCGCGGTCGACGCGCACGGCCTGATCCGGCTGCTGGCGTGGGACGTGCCGCTCGGGCCGGGCGTCGGCTACGCGCCGCCGGAAACCCTTGGCAGCCGGCTGATGGTGATGCGCACCGACGACATCGTGCGCATTGCCGATCTCTTCGAGGCGGCGCGGGCGGCGGGGGAGCCGTGGCTGGTCACCGGCCCGGTCTACGACGATCTCTTCGGCCTGACCGAAGGCACGCCCGGCCTCTTCAACCGCCCCGCGGGCGTGCGTGAGATGGGCGTTTACGGCGCGACCGTCAACCTCGTCTTTTTCCAGCGCTACGCCTACACGATCCCGGGCTACGGCACGGTCGATGCGGAAACGCCGCTGCGCACCTCCGAGCTGACCCATCACGACTTCGTGCTGGCGATCGCGCCCGGGGCGACGTCGCTCGATGCGGCCACCGCCCACTACGCCGAGGTGCTCGGCCTGCGCGCCGAGACCGACGCGGTGCGCTCGGGCGACTGGCAGATCGGTCCGCAGACGATCTTCGCGCTCGGTCCGGGCGAGAGCCACTGGTACCGCGGCTTCGTCTCGCCCAACAACATCTGCGGCAAGCTGAAGTTCTTCGTGCCCGACGTCCCGCGCAGCGACCGCAGCGATCGTCAGCGCGTGGGCGCGCTCGGCATCAGCCTGCACAGCCTCGCGGTCGACGATCCGGCCGCGATCCGCAAGGCGCTGGCGGCGCGCGGCGACGGCTTTGCGATCGGTCCGCTGGGCGAGAACCCCTTCGGCGAGACGTCGTTCGTCTTCACCGGGCCCGACGGCGTCACCTGGGAGATCCTGCAGCGTCCGGCGCCGCCCGAAGCGCCGCCGGTCACCGTCTTCCGGCTCGACCGTACGCCCAACTAGCGCGGATCGCGTTCACGCTCCGCAGAGCGAGCGGCTAATGCGCTTCTCAGGTGTTCCACCGCTGCTTCCAGCTGAGTGGCAGCAGGTACGAGTCGTACGTCTCGTTGAATCGCCTGTGGACCCACGGTATCGCCTGGTGCTCAGAAATCGTCACGCGGAAACGGCCTTCTTGTTCGGCGATCCGAAGAACGAATTTCTTCACGCATTTCGGCTGATACTTTCGAGAGAAGATCATCAGGTTCAATTCGTTCAGCTCAGGCCATCGTGGAACCGTGGTCTTCGGAAACTCGTTGCGAAGATTCTCCAGAATCGTTTTGGCTTCCTCTTCGGTTTCGAAAACAGCTTTCCCAGTAGAAATCTTCTTCAGGGCAGGATGCCCCCAGTTCGGCATGTCCTTTTTGAGCCGCTTGCGCCTGGGGTGGTATTTTAGCGCGGTGTCAATTTTGTCCGCTTTGATCCTGAAGCCCAGCTTGTCCGCACCTGTGATTCGGAGCGTGCAAAAGTTGCCCATGTAGCCTTCCTTGGCTTCATCGCTGGTGATTCCGAATCCGGCGACCCACATCTTGAGCGCATGCTCCTCGTCGGGCTGCACGCTGGGCAGCTCGAAGCGTCGAAAGAAATTGAGCTGATCTTGGGCATCTTCATGCGTCAGGAAAGTCAGATGACCTTTGCAGGCGGCATTCACCACGCGATGACGCATCGATGCGAGGCGCTTGGGCTTTTGATTGCCTTTGGGCTTTGTGGTCACGATTCCTGTGCCTGATTTCCCACGTCGGGATCCGTTGATTCTTGGAGCTCAGCGGCCATCATTTTTCGCGCTTCGGTGATATACGCATTGTTCTCGACATCGAGATGCTTGGAGAGCGCCTGCTTTTCCTCTTCATCAAGCGCTGTGGTTTCAGACAGCGCGACGCACCTCAAATAGTCGGCGGTCGCGTTCGCCAAGCCTTGCTTCGCCTGCAGTGTGGAATAAGATTCCATGCATTTCTTGTACAGCGCAAGTGCGTCCTCGTGATGGCCCTGCTTGGCGTGGAGATCCCCAAGGATGTGCTCTACGTTGGTGATCCCCAAACGGTAGTCCAGTCGTTCGAAGACGGCTTGTGCTTCTGAAAGGAGCTGTTCGGCCAGAGGGTAGTTCTGCTCCAAGATGGCGATTTCTGCAAGGTTCTGTCGGGTGGTGGCCAAGCCGTATTCGTCGTCGCATGTTGTGAAATGACGCGTCGCATCGGTATACAATTTGCTGGCGCTCCCGATATCGCCCGTGGCTTTGTTCGCATCGCCCATGACTCTTGAAGCGATGGCCAGGCCGTAAGAGGAATCGCATTCTTTGAAAATCTCAATGCTTTTTTCGAGGTTGCTGATCGCAGCGTGAATCTTGCCCTGTCTCAACAAAATGTCGCCGAACATCTTGTGGGTCAGGCCGACCTCTTCATGCATGTCGAGCCGATTGTATCGGTATGCTGCACGCTTGAGATTGTTCCATGCCCGATCGAGATCCGAGCAGAGATAGCCGAGCTCAGCGATGGTCCTGAGCGTCCGGGCTTTCCCGCGCACCGCGTCCGTGTCGGATTCCTTGATTCGGTCCCAGAGACGCAGGGAAGCGTCCAGATGTTCACCGGCGACGTCATAGTTTTGCAGCCGCATCTCGATCGTGCCGATTTCGAGAAACGCCTTGGCACGAAGATCTTCAGGGATATCCGAAGCGTTGGCGATCGTGAGGATCTCGTTGATCTTCTTTCGACCGTCTCTGTCATTGCCTTCTTCAAAGGACTGCCAGGCTTCGTTGATCAGCGTGATCACCCTTTGCGGATCGAAGTCGGGATGCTCACGAAGCTGCTTGAGGGCGAAAGCGTGCTGCGTGGACGCGTGGTCGAGAATGCCTTTGCGATACGGTGCGAAGCCGCCTGCTTGGCTGTTGAGCGCGGAGCACAGCTGCAGGATGAAAGAATCGGCTTCGAGACTTTGATCGTCGTTTTCGATGATCTGAACCCGCCCGACCGGGCAGGCATTCAGAAAATCCATGGTCTCTGGCAGAATCGAGCTGCTGCTGCGGTAAGGGATCCAAAAAAGGTTGCCGCGCAGCAGGCTGTGCTTTTGTGGCCATTCTTCAAGCGTTTTCATGACCAGGTCATCCCATCCAGAGTACCCGAGAACCAGCAAATGCGTTTCCGCAATATGCTTTTTGAAGCTGGTTTCCATCGTCGGGTTGATCAGAGACATCTGCTCATCGGTGTTCACAAGCCTGTAGCCTGTGTGCCGTCCGTGCAGATGGACGATCTGAGGATAGTTGGGTGACAGAGAAGGCTCTTCCTGCGATTCGACGTCGCCGAAAATACGGGCGGTATGGTTCAGGGAAAACAGAGCCCGCAGCAGCAAGTCGTCAAAATTTGTCGTGAACACGGTGTGACCCCACTCAGGGTGGTCACGCAGCAGCCCTGCGAGGCCAAGGTGCGAGAGGTTAATGCCCCGTGCTTTGCCGACAAGCAGGGTGAGGAATTTATGGTGCAAGGTCGTGCTCTGGAAGAACACCTTGAACAGTTGAGAATAAGTCTCGGGATTGGACAGTGAGAAATTCTC
>JBCCOR010000274.1:0-6769 GCA_039025295.1 Acidobacteriota bacterium | reverse complement strand
GCTGTTGGGGCGCCTGGGCGTCGACCCCGGCCCACCCTTTCAGTAATTCTTCGGGCGGCGGCGCCCGCCCCCCCCCGACGCCGACGTCAGCCGTCGCGAGGCGATTCTCATCGAACGCGAAACGACCCAGGCCGTCCTCGGCCTCGACTGGCGCCGCCGCGCCGCCAGCGGCTGGCTGTGGCACGTCGACGCACAGCTCGACGTCACGCGCGACGACGACGACACCGACCAGCGCTACGACGCGGCGGTCGGCGCCAGCACGTCGAGCTTCCTGCTCGATCGGCGCGACGAGCCCGTCCACGGCCGCGTCGGCGTTCGCCTCATGGCCGCCGACGACCGCGCGTGGCGACCGACCTTCGCCGCGCAGCTCGACGTGCGCCAGCGCGATCACGCCTTTGCGCTGCAGTCGCTCGATGCCAATCCGCTGAGCATTCCGATTCCGAGCCGGGTCGACGACGTCGACGCGCGCGAGATCCGCATCAGCGCCGAGGCCGGTCTGCAGCGCACCGTCGGCGCACGCTGGCGGCTCGAGATCGGCGCCGCGGTCGAAGTGGCCGACCAGCGCGTGCGCGCCGGCGGCGGCGATGTCCGACGCGACAGCGACAGCACGCGTCTCCTGCCCCGCGCCGTCGTCACGTTCACGCCGCGCGCCGATCTGCAGCTGCGGCTCGACCTGCGCCGCGCGCGCGATCCGCTGGCGTTCGACGCCGTGACCAACACCTACATCGCCCTCAACGAGCGCCTGCTGGTCGGCAATCCCGATCTGCGCAGCGCGATCACCGACCGCGCCGCGCTCGCGCTGACGTGGCAGCGCGACGGCGGATTCCTCGTCGATCTCGACGCCTACATCGAGCGGCGGGCGGACGCGGTCGAGCCCAGCCTCGTGCCGAGCGGCATCGCCGACGATCTCGCGCCCGGCCGCGTCAACGCCGACGACGACGCGAACGTCCGCGGCGTGTCCGGCCGCCTGGCCCTGCCGCTCGATCGCCTCGTGCCCGGCCTCGCGCTCGATCTCGCCGGCCGCGCCGTCGACTCGTCGGTCGACGATCCGCTCACCGGCGCGCGCCGGCGCGTCGACGGTCACGTCCGGCCGACCGGTTCGATCACGCTGCGCCACCGCATCGACGCCTGGAACCTGAGCTGGGGCCTCATCGCCGCCTCGGCGCGCGAAGCGACGCGCGTCTACGTCGACGAGATCCAGACCGTCACGCGCGGCGAGCGCTGGTCGGCGTACGTCGAAAGCGCGCGGGTCGGTCCGCTGACCGTGCGGCTCACGGTCGACGGCCTCGGCGGTCGCCAGGGCGACATCCAGGTCGAGCGTCGGCGCTTCACGCCCGACCGCCGCGGCGCGCCGCTCGGCGTCGGCCGCGTCGGCCTCGACGTCGGCACCACGGTCAGCCTCGCGGTCGCGCTGCGCCGCTGACGCGCGCAGGTCGCCGAGCGCGGCGCCCAGCTGCGCTATCCTGCGCGGGATGATCCGCTTCGAGCAGGTGCGCAAAGTCTTCCCGGGCGTCGACGACCGGCCCGCAACGGTCGCCGTCGACAGCGTCGACCTGCGCGTCGCCCAAGGCGAAACGCTGGCGCTGATCGGCACCTCCGGCTCGGGCAAGACCACGCTCCTGCGCATGGTCAACCGCCTGATCGACCCCAGCGCGGGCCGCATCGTGGTCGACGACAGCGACGTCGCCGCGCAGGACGTGATCGCGCTGCGCCGGCGGATCGGCTACGTCATTCAGCGCGGCGGACTCTTCCCGCATCTCGACGTGGCGCAGAACATCGGCCTGCTCTGCACGCTCGAGGGCTGGCCGCGCCGGCGGATCGCCGAGCGCGTCGAGATGCTGCTCAAAGCCGTCCAGCTCGATCCGTCTGCGGTCGCCGGGCGCCGTCCGCAGACGCTCTCGGGCGGCCAGCAGCAGCGCGTCGCCGTCGCCCGCGCGCTCGCCCTCGATCCGCCCGTCCTGCTGATGGACGAGCCCTTCGGCGCGCTCGATCCGATCACCCGCGCCAAACTCCACGACCTGATGCGCGATCTGCGGCATGCGTCGGCCAAAACGACGCTGCTCGTCACCCACGATCTCGCCGAAGCCTTCGCCCTCGGCGACCGCGTCGCCCTGATCGACCGCGGCCGCATCGTCCAGCTCGGCACCGAGGACGATCTCCGCCGGCGGCCTGTCAACGATTTCGTCGCCGCGTTCGTCGCGCGCCACGCCGGCGCGGCCAACCAGGGAAACCATCGTGGCTGAGCCGATTCGCGCGCGGTTCCTCGCCCTGCTCCTGACCGCGGCGGCGGCGGTGGCGGCGGTGATGCTGCAGGCCGGCGCGCTCGCCGCCCAGGACGCGCCGGCGACGATCGTCGTCGGCAGCAAAAGCTTCACCGAGAGCCGGGTCCTCGGCGAGATCCTCGCCCAGCGCATCGAGGCGGTCGGCGGCGCGCGCGTCGCGGTCGAGCGGCGCGCCAACCTCGGCGGCACGATGATCGTCTTCCGCGCGCTCGAGGCCGGCGACATCGATCTCTACGCCGAGTACAGCGGCACGGCCTGGGCGACGATCCTCGGCGAAACCGCGCCGGCGCGCGATCCGCTGCGCACCTATCTCGAGGTCCAGCGCCGCCTCGCCGCCCAGCACGATCTCGCCTGGCGCCTGCCGCTGGGCTTCAGCAACACCTACGCGATCGCGGTGCGCGAGGCGGTCGCCGCGCGTCTCAACCTGACGCGCATCTCCGACCTGGCCGCGCGCGGCGGCGATCTGCGCAGCGGCTGGAGCCACGAATTCCTCGAGCGCGAAGACGGCTATCCCGGCCTCGCCGCGGCCTACGGGCTCGATCTCGCCGAGGTCCGCGGCATGGAGCACGGCCTGGCGTACGAGGCGCTGCGCAGCGGCCGCATCGACGTCACCGACGCCTACAGCACCGACGGCAAGCTGCAGCGCTTCCCGGTGCGCGTGCTCGAGGACGACCGCGGCTTCTTCCCGCCCTACGACTGCGCGCCGGTTGTGCGCCAGGCGACGCTCGACGCCCATCCCTGGCTCGGCCCGGCCCTCGACGCCCTCGCCTACCGCCTGTCGGCGACGCGCATGCAGCAGCTCAACGACGCCGTCGAGTCGGGCGGGCGCAGCGCGCGCGACGTCGCCCGCGACTTCCTCGCCGCCGAAGGCCTGCTCGGCGACGGCGCGGCAGATGGTCGGGCGCGCGAGGCGACCGCCGGCGACAGCGATCGCCGCCGCGACGCGCCGCTCCTGGCGTTCGCGCGCAGCCGGCTCGCGCCGACCCTCGGCCTCACGGCCCAGCATCTGCTCCTGACCGGCGTCGCGGTCGTGCTTGCCGTCCTCGTGGCGGTGCCGCTCGGCGTGCTGCTGACGCGTCGGCGCGCGCTCGCCGGACCGGTGCTGCAGTTCGCGGGCGTGCTCCAGACCGTGCCGTCCCTGGCGCTCCTCGCCTTCATGATCCCCGTCCTCGGGCTGGGCGCGCCGGCCGCGATCGCCGCGCTCTTCCTCTACGCCCTGCTGCCGATCGTGCGCAACACCACCACCGGCATCGACGGCGTCGATCCCGCGCTGCGCGACGCCGCGATCGGCATGGGCCTGCGCGATCGCGAGCGCCTGATGCGGGTCGAGCTGCCGCTCGCCCTGCCGACGATCATGGCCGGCATCCGCACCGCGACCGTGATCTCGATCGGCGTTGCGACCCTCGCCGCGTTCATCGGCGCGGGCGGCCTGGGCGATCCGATCGTCACCGGCCTGCAGCTCAACGACACCCGCCTGATCCTCTCGGGCGCGCTGCCCGCCGCGCTGCTCGCGATCGTCGCCGACGCGCTGCTCGGCCGGCTCGAAGCCTGGCTCGATCCGCAGCGCTGACGGCGCGCGCGCACCGCGCAACCTCGCACATCCGTGCGCGTATCTTTGACGAAAGCTCTACAAACCTTGCAAAGCGCGTGCTGGCTTCGCTGCACGCTGTACACACCGATTCACCCACGACCCGGTCGACGCCCATGCCCAAAATCCTGCTGCTCCTTCTGCTCGCCTCGCTGGTCGCCTGCGCCAGCCCGTCCACCGCGCCCGCGCCCCAGACCGCCGCGTCGGCGTCCCAGACCGCCGCCGCGGCCGCCGACGCGGTGCAGCCCGCGTTCCGCGTCCCGGCCGCACCGGTGTTGGACGGCGATCCGATCGACCTGCGCCTCGTCGGCTTTCCCGCGAACGCGGCGGTCACCGTGACCGCCGAGCGCGTGTGGGGTCGCCGCGATCCGGCGCGCTACCGCAGCAAAGCCAAGTTCCGCGCCGACGCCGACGGCACGATCAACTTCGCGCGCGACGCCCCGATCGCGGCGCCCTGGGTGGGCGTCGATCCGCGCGGCCTGTTCTGGTCGATGACGCGCACCGAAGAAGCGCTGAGCGACGACGAACCCGATTCGTCGACGGTCGTCCTACGCGCCGATGCCGACGGCGATGGCCAAGTTGACGGCACGAACGATTTGCGCGCCGCGGTCACGCTGATCCGCAGCGTCGAAGGCCTGGTCGAAACACCGCTCGGCGACGATTTCCCTGGCGCGTTCCTGGTGCGTCCGCCGGGCGATGCACCGCTGCCGGTGGTGATCGTTCTCGGCGGCTCCGAGGGCCAGGACTCAGCCGCGCGCGACGCCGCGCCGCGCCTCGCCTCGCGCGGCTACGCCGCGGTCGGCCTGCCGTACTACTCGCCGGCCTGGGCCGATCAGCCGCAGCCGATCCCCGGCCTGCCGCGCGCCTTCCGCGACATCCCGATCGACCGCCTCGAAGGCGTGCGCGACTGGCTGCGCGCGCGCGACGACATCCAGAGCGATCGGATCGGGCTCTACGGCGTCTCGAAGGGCGCGGAATTCGTGCTTGCGGGCGCCAGCCGCATCGACGGCTTCGCGGCGGTGGTGGCGATCGTGCCGAGCGACGTCATCTGGGAAGGCTGGGGCTCGAGCGCCGACGACGGTCCCTACAGCTCATTCTCGTGGCGCGGCGCGTCGCTGCCGTTCGTGCCCTACAAGGGCATGGCCGAGGAATTCGCCAAGGGCCAGAACGGCGGCGAGGTGCGCATCCGCATCCCGCACGACGCCGGGCGCGAGGCCTATCCCGAGCGCGTCGCGCCGGCGCGCATCGCGGTCGAGCAAATCGACGAGCCGCTCCTGATCGCCGGTGCCGACGAGGACTGGGTGTGGAACTCGGGCGCGATGGCGCGCAACATCCTCGCCGTGCGCGACGCGGCCGGTCTGCGCACGGTCGCGTTCATCGATCCCGACGCCGATCACGCCCTCTCGGGCACGGCCTATCGCCCGATCGGCAACGCGGCCACAGCCCGCCTGCGCGGCGTGGCGTACCCGGCGATGCTCGACTTCTTCGCGATCCATCTGAAGGGCGAAACGCTCAGGAGACGCGACACGGGTCGCTGATTCTGCGCATGACGCAGCGCGGCGAACGCGACATTTCGATCCGATCTGCGTGTTCATCCCGGTAAATGCCCGATCTCTGCCCGCGCGACGGCAGAGATCGCGGCTTTACCCCCGGAGAACACGCCATGGTCGAACCCCGCGATCACTACGATCGCCACTTCCGCAAACTCTTCAGCCACCCCAGCCTCGTCCGCGATCTCCTCCGCGCCCATCTCCCGGGCGACTGGAGCGAGCGACTCGCCGACGCCGACTTCACCCGCTTTCGCGAGATCGGCGTCACCGACGATGACCACAAGCGAGAGAGCGACATCGTCTGGCGCATCGCATGGACCGATCCGCGCGGCGATCCACAGCAGCTCTACGCCTTCGTTCTGCTCGAATTCCAGCGCACCGTCGAGCGCACCATGGCCGTGCGCTTGATGATCTACCTGACCTTGATCTATCAGGATCTACTCAAAAGCCGCGAGATCGCCGCGGGCGCGCCCCTGCCGGCGATTCTGCCGGTCGTCGTCTACAATGGAGACAGACCCTGGACCGCACCGACGCGGCTCGAGGCGCTGATTCAGGACGTCCCGGAAGCGTTCGCGCCCTATCGGCCAACGCTGCAGTACCTGGCGATCGACCTCAACCGCGATCGTCACGACGCATCCGGCGGCAACCTCTTCGCGCTGCTCGGCGAACTCGAACGTAGCGACGACGTCGAGGCGCTGCGCGCGACCGTCGTCCGCATGGCGCACAAGCTCGTGTCGGGCGACGAAGCGGCGCTGCGACGCGATCTCATCGGCTACATCCGCCGCACGGCACGACAGAAAGGCGTCACCCTCGACGTCAACGCAGAGGAGAACAGCATGCTCGGCGACCGAATGAAGCAGTGGCAGGACGAATGGTTCGAAGACGGCATGCAGAAAGGCATGGTCCAAGGCATCGAAGTCGGCGAGGCCAAAGCGCAGGCCGACGGACTGCGCATGCTCCGCGGACTCGTCGCCCAGCAGCTCGAAGCACGCTTCGGTGCGCTCGCATCCGACGTCCATGCACGCGTCGACGCGGCCGACACCGACCAGCTCCAGCGCTGGGCGGTGCGGTTCGTGACGGCGCCGTCGATCGACGCGGTCTTCGACGACGGCTGAGCGCGCTCGCCGCCGCGCTGTCGACGCCCTCGGGACGCGCGGTCGTTCCGAGGGCGTTTTTCTTACATGACGCAATGCGGCGAACGCGACATTTCGAGCCGATCTGCGTGTTCATCCCAGTAAAGCGCCCGATCTCTGCCCACGCGACGGCAGAAATCGCGGCTTTACCCCCGGAGAACACGCACCATGGTCGAACCACGCGATCACCACGATCGCCACTTCCGCAAACTCTTC
>JBCCOR010000273.1:0-6771 GCA_039025295.1 Acidobacteriota bacterium | reverse complement strand
TACCGGCGATCCCTCGCGCCGCTCAGCACGTCCAGCCGATGGCGCACGCCGTCGCGTTCGAAGGTCGCGTAGCCTTGCGCGATCTGCACCTGCGGATAGCCGGCGACCGACGTCACCATCATGCGCTGCGGCACGCGATGCGCCGTGTAGCGCGCCGTCAAGCACCACGACACGTCGACCGGATAGCGCGGCACGCCGGTGAAGCTGCGCCGCGCCGCGCTGTCGCGGTCGCGCAGCCGCACGCCGATGCGGGTGCCGCGCTGGATCAACGAGAAGCTGAGGGCGCCGATTTCGAACGGCGTCGGGGTGCGGCCGCCGCGGTCGGTGTGGACCGCGATCGTGCGCCGGATCGGCGCACCGAGGCTGACCACCTCGGCGGCGGGCGCGGGGGTGAACGTCACCCGCTGGATCGTGCCGCCGTCGGGTGCGTCGTCGATCTCGACGTCGAAGACGCCGATGTCCGCGGGCGCGCGCGCGGCGGGCAGCCGGACGACGTCGTCGATCGACGTGCCCACCGGGTTGGTGCCGGGCTTCAGCCAGAACAGCCCGATCAGGCTGAGCCAGCCGTCGGGCGCGCGCAGCTGCACGGTTCGCGCGTGATGCCACGCCTCGAGATCGGCCGCGTACGCGTCCGACAGCGTCGCCGTGTGCGCGGTCGCGTCGGGATGCCGATCGCATGCGCCGACGAGGACACTCAGCAGGGCGAGCAGCGCGCAGACGCTGCGCAGCCGGTCCCGATCGACGCGCACGGGACGGCCGGAGCGTTCGGCGCAGGCCGCACGATCGGCGCAGGCGATAGAACTGTTCATTGATGTAAGTCTATCGCAGTTGCTTCAGGCATTTGAGGCCGCTTGGAACGGCCTGCGCCATTCTGCTAGCGTACGTGCACGGAGCGCCTTTCGCAGAGCGCTCCGTCGTCGTATCCAGACGGCTTTCGCGCGGACGACGCATCGTCGCTGCGCTATCCCCATCTACGTCCTGGTCCCTCGGGACCGTTCCAGCCATTCAACAATCGGAATTGCAAAACCATGCTGAAAAAGAACTACACCAAGACCCGACGAACCTGCCGCGTGACCTTCAAAGTCACCGACGTCGAAGCCCAAGACGTCGTCCTGCTGGGCGACTTCAACGCCTGGGATCAGCAAAGCCATCCCATGAAGCACCGCAAAGACGGCAGCTTCAGCACGACGATTTCGCTCGATACCGGCAAAGCCTATCGTTTCCGCTATCTTGCCGACGGCGGTCAGTGGCTCAACGACGACGAGTCCGATCGCCAGGTATTCAACAAATTCGGCAGCGTCGACTCGGTCATTCAGGTCTGAGCGGCGCCATGGATCCTCGCTATCGAACACTCGCCGAGCAGCTGATCGGCTATTCGTGCACCGTCCAGCCCGGTGAGACCGTCTTCATCGAAGCCGTCGACTGCCCCCAGGCGTTCACGCGGGCCCTCATCCGCGCGACGGCCGATCACGGTGCGCATCCGCTGGTCAGCCTGAAGAGCCAGGCGATCCTGCGCGACCTGATGATGGTCGCCACCGAAGAACAGATGCGCGCACTCGGCGAAGTCGAGGCGGCGCGCATGCGCAAAGTGCAGGCGTACATCGGCATCCGCGGTGCGCGCAACATTTCCGAATGGTCGGACGTGCCCGCGGCCAACATGCGCCTGTACGAAAGCCTCTACCGCAAGCCGGTGCATCTCGATCTGCGCGTGCGCAACACGCGCTGGTGCGTGCTGCGCTGGCCGACGGCGTCGATGGCGCAGCAGGCCGCCATGTCGACCGAGCAGTTCGAAGACTTCTACTTCGATGTCTGCACGCTCGACTACGCGCGCATGTCGGCGGCGATGCAGCCGCTGCGCGAGCGCATGAACGCCACCGACCGCGTGCGCCTGATCGCCGCGGACACCGACCTCACGTTCTCGATCCGCGACATCCCGGCCGTGCCCTGCGACGGGCATCACAACATCCCGGACGGCGAGGTTTTCACCGCGCCGGTGCGCGACAGCATCGAGGGCACGATCCAATTCAACACCCGCACGATCTATCAGGGCGTCACCCACGACAACGTGCGGCTGCGCTTCGAGAAGGGACGCATCGTCGAGGCGACGAGCAGCCAGACCGAGCATCTGCGTCGGGTGCTGGCGAGCGACGAAGGCGCGTCGTACACCGGCGAGTTCGCCATCGGCTTCAATCCGCACATCACCCAGCCGATGTGCGACATCCTCTTCGACGAGAAAATGGCCGGCAGCATCCATCTGACGCCGGGCAACGCCTACGAAGAGGCCGACAACGGCAACCGCAGCGAGATCCACTGGGACATGGTGCTGCGCCAGACGCCCGAGGTCGGCGGCGGTGAGCTCTGGTTCGACGACGTTCTCGTGCGCAAGGACGGCCGGTTCGTGCTGCCCGAGCTCGAGGCGCTGAATCCGGAGAGCCTGATCCGCGACGCCTGAATGGCGCAGCGCACCGGGCGCGGCGCAGCCGCGCGCGCCCGGTCGCAGACGTAAAAAAGCCGGACGTTCCAGAGAACGTCCGGCTTTTTTGTGCGCGGTCAAACCGCGCAAGCTGAGCGGCGACGACGGACGGTCCGCGCGCGCGGACCGTCCGATCGCGCGCCGATCAGAAGCGGCGGCGCAGGACCGCCAGCGCGCCCAGGGCCATGAGCACCGCCAGGATGCCCAGACCGATCTCCGACGCGGTCGGGATCGGCGCGCCCAGGATGCTGACCGAGCTGTTGTTCAGCGGCTCCGGATCGGTGCCACCACCGTCGACGGTCGCGGTGTTCTCGGTGTCGGACGCATCCTCGACCGTGACCTCGATCACGCAGGTGTTGATCGCGCCGACCGGATGCGGACCGTAGGTCCACGTCCAGATGCCGGTCATCGCATCGAAGATGCCGCCGCAGTTGTCGCTGGCGTAGGTCACGCCCGCGGGCAGCGGATCGGTGACGGTCACCGTCGGCGCATCGTCCGGACCGGCGTTCGACACGGTCAGCACGTAGGTACCCGTGCCGTCACCGTTGTCGGCACCGGACTTCTGGACCGACATGTCGGACGTGTTCGCACCGCCGCTCTCGCAAACGCGAACGTCGTCGACCTGCCACCACCAGTTCCAGCCCGGCGAATCGAAGCGGAAGCGCAGCTGGAAGCTGGGGGCGCCGCCGATGGCCGTGCTCAGGTCGGTGAACACGCTCAGCGGACCGCGCGAATCGGCGGTGAAGCTCTGCGCGGTCGTCCAGGTGGCGCCGCCGTCGGTCGAGACCTCGACGTTGCCGCTCGAGGTGCCGAGATGGCGGTAGTCGTGGTTGAACTGCACGCCGACCGTCGCCGAGCTGAGGTTGATCACCGGCGACACGAGATCGGACGCCATGGTCGAGCCCGTGCCGCACTCGTCGGAGTCGGCGTCGGCGAAGTTGCCGGCACCGCCGGTCAGGTTGCCTTCCGGACCGGCGGCCGCGCCGCCGGCGTCGAGGGCGTCGTCATTCCAGACGCAGCCGGCCGAGCCGCCGAGATCGTTGACCGTGAACTGGCCCGGGATACCGGCGGTGAAGTCCTCGGAGAAGATCGTCGTGAAGGACGGGTTGTCGCAGCTCGGCGGCGCCGAGCTGATGTCGATGTCGTAGGCGACCGCGCTGTCCTCGTCGGCCTGGTGCATCGCCACGATGGTCGGCACGCCGGCGACCAGGTCGCTGGTGTAGTCGCAGCCGCCCGCGGTCGGCGCGCCGCCGCCGGTGGCGTCACCGGCGATGGTGTTGCCGGTCGCCATGCCGGTGGCCGGATCGAGCTGGGTCAGCAGCACGCCCGGGGCGTCCTGCGAGCAGGCCCACAGCCACGGACCGCCCGTGCCGGTCGACGCCGGCTCCCAGGCCATGCCGTAGATGGCGAGCGTGTTCGGGAAGGTGTTGACGACGTTGCCCATGCGATCGAACTCGGAGATCGGGCTGCCGAAGTTGGCGGTGAAGAACGTGTCGGTGTCCGGGTTGTAGGCCAGACCGCGGCAGGGGTTCTCCGGACACGGGATGGTCACGCCGGTCGCCGTGCCGGTCGCCGGATCGATCTGGTCGAGGACGGCGCTGTCACTGGCGTAGAGGAAGGTGCCGTCGTAGGCGAAGTCGCGCCAGCCGAAGGCCGAGGCGTTCGGCTGCATGACGGTCTGCAGCACGGTGCCGGCGGTGTCGACCTCGAACAGGAAGTTCGGATCGGCCGAGCCGGTCGCGCCACCCGAGGTCACCCAGAAGGTGCCGGTCGACTCGAGGTAGTCGACGCCGAGGATCAGGATGTGACCGGTCGGCGTCGAGACGCCGACGCTGAACACGTTCTCGCCGAAGAAGCGACTCGGGTTGGTGCCCTGGCCGCGCGTGGGCGCGACCTCGCTGTTGACGAATTTGGCGGCTTCGAGCTGCAGCTTGGCCTGGAGGTCTTCAGGCGTCGGCTGAGCCTGGACCGCGCCGACGGTCAGCGCGAGCAGCGCGGCGACGAGGGCGAGCGTCCGGATCCAGGAGGAACGATGAGCGAGACTGCGGTTCAAGGGGTTCTCCTTCTCGATGGTTGAAAAACAGCAGTGAGGTCGCCATGGTCGGGCGATGTGTGGAAGTCGTTTGAGCACGCTGGAGAAAGCGGGAGGCGCCGGATGCAGCGTCGAGACCGTGGGCGAACGGGCCTCTTCACATTGATAGATACCAATGTATGAACCGTAACGCTTGTCGATACCAGGAAACGTGCAGTGCCGGAAAGCAGGGGAAGGGCAAATGATCGAGTCATTTTAGTCACCTGACCAGCTTCCGTCAATGTGAGCGTAAGGATCACCGAAAGAATTTGACGCAATCGGACGAAACCACATTGCGGCACCGACGCGGGCGATCGTTCGCTAGCATGATGCGCATGAAAGCCCACGTCCTCCCCCGCTTCGGCCTGGATCATCTTCAGATCGCCACCCGACCGGATCCTGAGCCGGGTCCGGGCCAGGTGCAGCTGCGCCTGCGCGCCGCCTCGCTCAACTACCGCGATCTGCTGATGGTCGAGGGCGCGTACGATCCGCGCCAGCCGCTGCCGCTGATCCCCGGCTCCGACGGCGTCGGCGTCGTCGAAGCGGTCGGTCCGCCTGACGCGGGCGATGGGCCGCAGCCACCGCTCCCGATCGGCGCGCGCGTGATGACGCTCTTCGCCCAGGGCTGGCGCGCGGGCGCGCCGCACTACGCGACCGCCCGGCGCACGCTCGGCGGCCCGCTCGACGGCACCCTCGCCGAGCGCATCGTGCTCGACGCCGACGGCGTGCTGCCCGTGCCGGCGCACCTGAGCGACGCCGAGGCCGCGACGCTCACCTGCGCCGGCGTCACGGCGTGGACCGCGCTCGTCACCCACGGCGGCGTGCGGGCCGGCGACACGGTGCTGGTGCTGGGTACGGGCGGGGTCGCGATCTTTGCACTGCAGTTCGCGCGCCTGCTCGGCGCCCGCGCGATCGTGATCACCAGCAGCCCGGCCAAGTGCCGCCGCGCCGAAGCGCTCGGCGCCTGGCGGACGGTCGATCGCACGGTCCATCCCGACTGGGGCGACCGGGTGCGCCGGATGACCGACGGCGGCGTCGACGCAGTGGTCGAGCTCGGCGGCGCCGGCACGCTGCCGCAGTCGCTGCGCGCCGTGCGCATGGGCGGTACGATCAGCCTGATCGGCGTGCTGGCGGGCCGCCTCGGCGATCTCGATCTGGCGCCGATCTTCATGAAGCAGGTGCGGCTGCAGGGCGTCCTGGTCGGCAGCCGCGCCGACGCGCGGGCGATGCTGCGCGCGATCGATGCCCACCGCCTGCGCCCGGTCGTCGACCGCGTCTATCCCTTCGCCGACGCCGCACGCGCGCTCGGCGACCTGCGCCAGGGCCATCACATCGGCAAGCTCGCCATCGATCTGGCCAGCGCCTGAACAACCGCATCACGCCGGCGGACAGTCCGGCGCGTGCGCAACCTTTGGCCGAATGGCACCGTATGATGCCACGTACCTGCTTTTGATCGCGTATCGCACGCGCAGGCCCGCGATCCCTACCCACCGCCTGCGCCCCTCCAGCTTTCCAATCAACCCGCGGATGCGCGCGCGTTTCGCCACCGTCCGCTCTCTTGAGGACCTCTCTTCATGATTCGTAAACACATCAGCCGGACCCTGTGCGCCCTTCTTCTGCTCGGTGCGGCCAGCGCGGTGAGCGCCGGCGAGATGACCGCCGACGCCGTGATCACCAAAAACCTCGAGGCACGCGGCGGCCTCGACACCATCCGGGCGATCAAGACCATGACGCTCGAAGGCACGATGACCATGGGCGGCATGGAAGCACCGATGCACATCGAGATCAAGCAGCCCGACCGCGTGCGCACCGAGTTCACCATGCAGGGCATGACCGCGGTCATGGCCTACGACGGTACGACCGGCTGGGGCATCATGCCGTTCATGGGCAAGACCGAGCCGGAAGAGATGCCCGCCGATCAGCTCAAGGACATGCTCGAGCAGTCGGACATCGAAGGTCCGCTGGTCGACTACGCCGACAAGGGCCACAAGGTCGAGTACCTGGGCGTCGAAGAGGTCGAGGGCACCGAGGCCCACAAGCTGCGCCTCACGCGCAAGAACGGTGACGTCGTCGATCTCTTCTTCGACACCGAGTACTTCCTCGAGTTCCGCCAGGAAGGCAAGCGCGAGATGCAGGGCCAGGAGGTCGAGTTCGTGGTCAACATCGGCGACTACAAAGAGGTTGGCGGCATGATGATGGCGCACTCGGTCGAGGCGGTCCTCGGCGG
>JBCCOR010000272.1:0-6781 GCA_039025295.1 Acidobacteriota bacterium | reverse complement strand
TGGGCGATGACGCGGGCGACGGCGCGGGCACGGCCGCGGGCGACGGCGGCGCGGTGGCATCTGCGGCGATCGACGACACGTCGCCGGGCGCTGGGTCGACGGGCGGCGCGACCGACGACGCGGCGGGCGCCGAGCCGTCGACGCACGGGCGCATCGCCGACGGCGTCGCCAGGCGGGCCGCGGCGACCAGGCCGAGCAGCTTGCCGACCGTGACCGACCACGCCCGTCGCGACGGACGCCGCAGCGCGTAGGCCGCCAGGCGCAGGAAATCGACCAGCTGCACCGTCCACCAGCCGCGCTCCTGTGCCACGGCGCGCGGGCGGACGATGTCGAGGAAGACGTAGCGGTAGTTGACCGCGGTTTTGTAGGCGACGCGCCACGGCGCGGTGCGCCCACCCGGCGCGTCGAGATGCACGCAGCGCGCCGCGCCGTGCTCGAGCAAGCGCCAGCGCCGGCCGGCCGAGAGCGCGAGATGGGCGTCCTCGAGCACGCCGAAGTCGCGGAAGAACGGATCGAAGCGCAGGCCGTCGGCGAAGACCTCGGCGCGCCACAGGGCGCAGTTCGAGCCCATGAAGTCGACCGGCCGCAGCGTCTCGTGCGGCGGCTGCAGATAGCGGTTGATCGGATGGCCCGTGCGCCGATCGAACGCCCCGGGGCGGTAGGTGCCGAAGAGACGCAGCCGCCGGTACCAGCGCCAGCGCGGCGAGGTCGCGATGTCGAGGACCTGGTTGCTGATGCAGCCGACGATCGCGCCGACGTCGCGGCGCTCGGGATCGTCGTAGGCCGCGAGCAGCAGGGCGAAGAAGTCGGGCTCGAGGCGGATGTCGTCGTCGATGAAGGCGATGAACCGGCCCCGCGCGCGGTCGATGCCGCGGTTGCGCTGGATCGCCGTGCCGCCGCCGTAGCGCGCCCAGTGGACGTCGAATGGCAGCGTTTCCGACGCGACCAGCGCGGCGACCGCGTCCTCGGTGCGGCGGTCCTTGGGCGCGCCGTCGATCAGCACGACCTCGTCGGGCACAGCGGTTTGCAGGGCAAGATTGGCGAGCATGCCCCGCACCTCGTCGGGACGCCCGAGCGTCGGCGTGACCACCGAGATGCCCGTTCCCCCCGCGCTCATGCCGCCGTGCTCCGCCCGCGCTGCGCCCGCCGCGCCAGGCGCAGCAGCACGTCGGCGACGCGCGCGCCGGCCTGGCCGTCGAGCAGATCCTCGCCGTTGGCGCCGCGGAACATGGCGCCCAGGAGCGCGCGCGCCGCGCCCCGGCGCATCGCCGGCTGGGTCAGCGCCTCGCGCAGACAGCGCCGCATGTGCGCATCGGACGTCGCCACCCAGGTCGCGCCCGACGCCGCCACCGGCCGGAAGTGGTCGAAGCGGATGTGACGCGGGAAGCCGTCGTCCCAGCCGAGCGCCGCACCCGGCGGATCGAAGTCGAGGTTGATCACCGGCTTGCCGAAGAGCAGCAATTCGAGGGTGACGGTCGAGGCCGCGTTGATGCCGGCGGCGCAGTGGCGCACGAGGTTGCTGTAGAGCGCCTGGTCGGACGGCAGCGGCGTCTGCCAGCGCGGCTCCCACGCCACCGGCGGCGAGACGACGTCGGGATCGTCGGCGTGGTCGGCGAGGAGCGCGCGCATCGCGTCGCTCGTGCCCTTGACGTAGGTGCGCACCAGCAGCTGCGGCCGCGTCGGCAGATCAAGCGCCTTCAGATGACGGATCACCGCCGCGACGTGGCGATGCTCCTCGGGGAAGTGGCGGTCGATGCCGGTCGTGTAGAGCACGTAGGGGCGCGCCGGCTCGAGGCCGGTCTCGGCGCACAGCCGCGCGCGCGGCCAGGCCGTCGACGGATCGAGATGGACGTCGAACTGCGGCGTGCCGACCGCGTGCACCCGCCGCGCCGGGATCTCGGGATAGAGCCCGCGCAGCTGATCGGCCATCGCCTGATGCCACACCAGCTCGTCGTCGTAGGGCTCGAAGATGCGGCTGCGCGAGGTCAGGTTGTCCCACGAGAAGATGAAGCCGGCCGTGCGGATGCCGAGACGATGCGCGGCGCGAAGCGGCGGGCCGCCGGCCGGGCCGTGGATGTGGCTGCCGTTGAACACCAGATCGGGCTCGAGATCGCGCAGCAGCGGCGCGAAGCGGCGGACAGCGTCGCCGGCCTGCGCGGCGCGCTCGAGCCGGGTGAGCGCGGCGAGGCCCGGCCGATGGCCGAACAGCCGCGCGGCGACGTCGAGCGCGCGGCGGCGGGCGTAGGCCGCCGGGCCGCGCGCGACCGCGCGCGCGTGGCGCACCGACCAGCTGTTGCGCATCACCGCGCTCCACAGCCAGCGGTCGTGGGCGTTCTCGGCCAGGCCGCGCACGTAGGCCGTCGCCCGCGGCGGCGGCTGATGCGCGAGCGGCAGCACGGCCGCACCGTGGCGACGGGCCGGTTCGAGCAGCGCGTCGTCGGTGACCACCGACAGCAGGGTCACGCGCGCCGCGGCCGTCAGCCGCGGCAGGGTCGCACCGTAGACGAAATTGCGCAGCGCCTCGCCGCGCGGAATCACCAGGACGATGTGCGTCATCGCCCTCAGAGGATCCCGAAGCGCTTCAGCCGGTGGATCGCCTCGACGAAGCCGGCGCCGTCGTGCAGATGGCCGCTCCAGATCTCGGGCACCCAGGTGAAGTCGATGTCCGCCAGGAGCGCCAGGATGGGCTTCCAGGCGATCACGCCTTCGCCGATCTGCACGCCCTCACCGTCGATGCCGCTGGCGTCGGCGATGTGCAGATGATGCGCATACGGCAGGCAGTCGCGCACGAAGTCGCGCAGGCGCGTGCCGGCGTGGTTGCAGTGCAGCTGCGCGTGCGACAGATCGAGGGTCATGCCGCAGCCGAGTTCCTGGCAGGTCGCGATCATCTCCTCCGGCCGGATGTAGATGTTCTGGAACCACTGGCCGCCGAAGTACCACGGCCGCGGCGGCAGGTTCTCGGGCAGCAGATCGATGCCGGTGGTGTCGACCCGCTTCAGGGTCTCGATGCCGCGACGCAGCAGGCGGTCGGTGTCGACGATCGGCTCGTCCATGCTCATGCCGCCGACGTGCACCACGACGCCCACCGGCCCGCCGGCGAAGTGCGGCGCCATCGCGCGCGCCTTGTCGATCGTGCGCTGCAGCATCTCGACCGCGCGCGCGCGGATCGCGTCCTCCTCCGAGCACATGTCCAGCAGGCGGCCCTCGGTGAACTCAGGTGCGTGGATGAAGAGCTGCTGCGGATACGGCGCGGCGGGCGGCGTGAAGTCGTGGTCGAGATCGACGTCGCTGAAGTGCAGCTCGACCATCGGCGGCTGCTTGGCGAGGAAGGCGTCGAGATCGTGGAAGCGCGCCTTGAAGCCCCACGTCCGCCGCAGGCCGGTCGGGTCGAGGGTGCGATCGGTGCCGGTGCGCAGATCGCCCTCGGTGAAGTACGCGTCCTCGGCGACGGCGCGATCGAGCGTGGTGCCGAGCAGCTCGTCGATGCGCTGCGGCGACAGTCCCTTGCCCGGCCCTTTGACGCGCACGTCGGCGCGGTCGACGCGCGCGCCCGACGGCAGATCGCGCGCCGCCACCAGCGACTTGCGCAGCACCTGGCGGTTGAGCTTCTCCATCGCCGACAGATGCTTATGGTCGCGATCGCCCGACGCGTCGGGCGGGGCGAGCGCCAGCTCGGCGTTGCGCAGATCGCGGATCAGGCGCCGGATGCCGCCGGGCTCGAGGCTCGCCGGATGATCGGGGCCGGGCAGCGTGCGGTCGAGGGTGATGTGCTTCTCGATGATGCACGCACCCAGGGCCAGCGCGACCAGCGGTATGGCGATGCCGCGCTCGTGACCGCTGTAGCCGATCGGCACGTCGAAGCGCTGCAGGGTCTCGAGAAAACGCAGGTTGAGGTTCTCGAACGGCGCCGGATAGGTCGACACGCAGTGCAGCAGCGCGAACGACGCGCCGAGGCGCTTCAAGAACGCGACCGTCTTTTCAATCTCGGCATAGGTCGCCATGCCGGTCGAGAGCACCATCGGCTTGCCGAGCGCCGCGATTTCCTCGAGCAGCGGCAGATTGACGAGATCGGCCGACGACACCTTGTAGAGCGCGACGTCGAGCCCCTCGAGCAGCGCCAGGCTGGCGCTGTCCCAGGGCGTGCAGAGAAAGCGGATGCCGCGCGCGTCGCAGTGGGCCTTGATGGTCGCGAAGTCGTCCTCGGAGAGCTCGGTCTGCTTGAGGATCGGCACCAGGTACTGAAACGCCCACTCGGCGGTGTTCGGATCGTCGATCAGTCGGCGCGGATAGAGGCTGTCGAGATCGCGCTTCTGGAACTTCACCGCGTCGGCGCCGGCGTCGGCGGCGACGTCGACCAGCCTCAGCGCCATGTCGAGGCTGCCGTTGTGGTTGACGCCGGCCTCGGCGATGACGAAGCACGGTGCGCCCGGGCCGATGCGGCGATCGCCGAGCATCAGCGCGGGCGGAGCGGAAGGGGATGGATCGTGGCTCATAGACCGGCGCAGCGTACCACTGTGCCGCCGCGACGGGTGCCGCTGCGACGGCCCCCCTTACGCGACCGCGCGCGATCAGCCGAAGAGCTTCAGGAAGACGATGTAGGCCACCACGCCGTCGGCCGGGCCCTCGAGCGGCACGCCGACGTCGAAGTTGACGATCGTGTTCCACGGTCCGATCAGCGTGCCGTTGACGCCGATGCCGGCGAGCAGCTCGTCGTCGAGGCCGGTGTCTTCGTCGGTCGCCCAGACGGCGTCGCCGTTGAGCGTGACGCGAATCACCTCGCCCAGCTCGAGGCCGTACGACAGATGCAGGCCGTTGGCCTCGGTCGCCGTCACCTGGCCGTTGGCGTAGCCCGAGACGCGCGAGTCGCCGAAGAAGCTGAAGTCCCACTTGCTGAAGCGGTCGAGATCCTCGCCGTCGAGGCGCTCGACCTCGACGCCGAACTTGGTGAAGCGCGGCAGCCACCAGGTCTTCGCCGCCGACACCTTCCAGCGGAAGAAGTCTTCCTGCTCCTGATCGAATTCGGTGTTGCCCGGCAGGCCCCAGAATTCCCAATCGCTGCGCCAGCTGGCGATGAACTCGCCGTTCAGGCGCCAGCCAGAGCGGTTGTAGGTCAGCTCGACGCCGAGGTTGTGGGTGAAGGTGTCGGTCGGCAGCACGAAGTCCGACGCCGTGTCGTCGGCGGTGTCGTAGCTGTCGTACTCCAGCTCGTAGGTGAAGTCGAGCTTGGTGAACGCACCCAGCGGACGACCAAGGAAGAGCGAAAGCTCGAGCGGACGGCCCTCGATCTCCTCCTCGGGCGACTCCTCGCCGTCGCGGAAGAGCTCCTCGCCGAGCGGGATGAAGAAGCCGAAGAGGTTGATGCCGGCGTCCCATTTGCTGTCAAAGAGGCGCGGCTCGGCGGCGTTGGCGATCAGGAGCGCGCCGCCGAAGAAGACGTTGACCTGGTTGCCGGAGCCGCGGAAATCGAGCGACAGGTAGTTGACGCCCGCGAGCGGCACCGGGAAGTCGAGCGAGTCGTCGTAGAACACGCCGCCGAGGGCGAAGAGGCGATCGCGGTCGAGCGCCATCTTGACCTCGCGCTCGCCCTCCTCGTTCTTCACCAGATAGCGCAGGCCGACCTCGGTGTCGCGCACCATGGTCGCGTCGGATTCCTCCATCGCGGCGCGCGCGTCGTCGAAGCCCGGGCCGTTGAGCTGGACGCCGGTCAGGAGCGTCTCGCGCTCGACCTGGGTGGTCGCATTGAGCACCGAGAGCAGCTGCTGGCCGACGGTGCGCAGCGGCAGCACGTAGGCGTCGGGGCCCCATTCGGTAGGCGCGCCGTCGATGTCGATCGGGCTGAAGAAAATCGTCTCCTCGTTGGAGATCACCTCGCCCTCGAGGCCGACCTGCAGCGCGCGGGTGCGCACGCGGGCGAAATGCTCGCGATCGACCCACACCGAGCCGCGGTAGAGCGCCTCGCCCGGCTGCGGGTCGATCGGCGTGAAGTCGATCACCCAGCAGTCGCGCGCACCGCGCGCGGTCTCGATCGTCTCGGTGCCGCGCAGGCGATAGCGGTAGCGCTGGTTGAAGTTGATCGTCAGCGGCAGCGTCGCCGCTTTCTCGGGCTGGATCAGCGGAATCTCGGGCAGCTTCTTGCTGCGCCAGCGCACGCCGTTGATGAACAGCTCCTCCCACGCCCAGTCGAAGCCTTCGTCCTGGCGGAAGAAGAAGTTGCCGCGGAAGGTGACCTCGAGGGTCTCGAGGCCGTCGCCGAGGCGGAAGCGCAGATGCTGGGTGTTGATCGCCTGGTAGTGGTCGAGCTTGCGCGCCTGGGCGTCCTCGAACGCCTGCAGCCGGCGCAGGATCTCCTCGACCGGCATCTGGCGCGCGTCGTCGACGGTCAGCTGCTCCTCGACGCCGCCCTCGGTCTCGATCACGCTGGTGCGCTCGAGCCGCACGACCGCGGCGCGCGCCGGCGTCTCGGCCGGCACCATCAGGCCCGCCTTGAGCCGGCGCTGGCCGAAGGCGACGGTGGCGTCGCCGGTCGCCGGATCGACGAACGACGGCGCCCGCAGCTGTGGATCCTCGAAGGTCACCATCACCGGCGCGCGCCGCACCGGCACGAGGCCGCCGGTGTCGATCGCGTCGCCCGGATCGGGCAGATCGAGGATCACGCGCAGGCCGAGGTCCTCGCCGCGCACGAACACCCACGCGCCGTCGCCGCCGCTGACCTTGGCGTACGGATCGTGCGAGAGATCGCCGCTGAACTCGCGCGCCAGCAGCTTGAACGGCGCCAGCGCGG
>JBCCOR010000271.1:0-6819 GCA_039025295.1 Acidobacteriota bacterium | reverse complement strand
CGATCGGCAGCCGCTCCTGCTGCAGGCCGGCGTCACCGCCCTGCCAGCCCTGGCGCCGTTGGCGCTTACCGGCTACGTGCTGCGCGTCGGGCGCGCGGCCTAGCTGCGCGCGCCAGACTGCGGCATGACGCGTTGCGTCGAGTTGTCGGGTATCCGCCGCGTGAAACCGCTGCTGTCTTCGCAGGGTGCGGACAAAATCCCGGTTCCTCCTGCAAGATTCATGAAGATCGAATCAAGATCGGGGATTCTATCCCTGATTTCCCGATTCTCGCGCGCGAGATGGCTAAGGATCTTTATGCCGCAATCGCGAAAAGCGTCGGTTTTGCCGCGCTGTGACGTCGCGCCGCGGCGAAAGCCCAAGCTGGCACGCACCGTGCAAAAGCCTGGGGTGCTCGCAGACCACGCACGCTTCTGTGCTCTTGCTCCCCGCTGACACCACGCTGCTCTGAACCAGCAGATCGGGTGAGGCCGCGCCGCGCGACCGCGCTGCGCCGATGCCACCGGTCGGGACGGCGCAGATGAATGATATGCCGCAGTGCGGCATGCGGGCTTCGAATGTCCTATCCAACCCTTGGCTGCTGACCCGGCCACCCAGCGAGCCACGGCTCGCCGAACGGAGACCCCTACATCATGTCCACCATCCAGAACACCTCCGCTGCGTCGACGACGACCCCGCAGAACGACGCGCTTCTGCATACTCCGGATTCCACCACGGAGACGGCTGCGCCGTCGCTGCTCGACGCCGAGGCGATGGGCACCACCGGCCCGGTGCGCGACTACTTCGACGGCAGCGAGCCGCCGGCCGAGAAGATGTTCGCCAGCCGCATGCTCGGCGAGCACGCCGAGCGCGGCTTCACCACGGTCGAGAACGGCCAGTCCTTCAGTCGCAACACCGTCCTCAGCCTCGACGAGATGGAGATCTACTCCGAGCAGTCGGTGTCGCCCGATACCACCTGGCTGGTGGTCGACGCCGGCGACGGCGCGGACGAGATCAACATGTCGCAGGACGCGCGCGGCGACATCCTGGTCGACGTCAACGGCGAGGCGGTGCGCATTCCGGCGCAGTACCGCTTCAACCTGAAGCTGCGCGGCGGCGACGGCGACGACACGATCCGCGCCGACAGCAGCTTCACCGGCGCGCCCGACGCCTTCTCCGGCCAGGGCTCGGTGGTGTTCGAGGGCAACGCTGGCAACGATCTCTTGATCGGTGGCGACAACAGCAACGACACGATGATCGGCGGCGACGGCGACGATCGGATCTTCGCGGGTGGCGGCAACGACTACGTGTCGGGCGACGCCGGCGACGACATCATCGACGGCGGTGCGGGTCGCGACTTTCTGCACGGCGTCGGCGGCGCCGATCAGATCAGCGGCGGCGACGGCCGTGACTGGATCGACGGCGGCCGCGGCAACGACGTGGTCAGCGGCGACGGCGGCAACGACACCGTGATCGGCGGTCGCGACAACGACCAGATCTCGGGCGGCGACGGCAACGACGTGCTCGTGGCCGGCTTCGACAGCCCCAGCAGCGACATCTTCACCGTCGGCGACGTGATGGACGGCGGTGCCGGCATCGATCGCCTGATCGACAACGGCCGCGCCGATCTGCAGAACCTGGAGTCGATCGACGAGGTACGCACCGTCGACCCGACCGAGACCAACTTCGCGGGCACCCTGCCCGGCGACGAAGCGCTGGTGATCTACGGCAGCCCGGAGTTCGTGCAGCGGATGGAGGCCGATCTCGACACGATGCGCTCGACCGAGTCGGGCCGCGCGATCCTCGAGGCCCTCGACGAATCGGGCCGCGAGATGATCATCATCGAGAATGAGAACAACGGCCACAACGTCAGCCAGAACGCCCAGGGCGTGCCGCGTGAGCTGATCAACGAGCGCAGCGTTGCGGTCGTGCGCATGGATCCCGAGGGTTACGACCTGACGGTCGGCGCGCCGCCGAACTCGGTCAGCGAGGAAGACGCGCGCTGGACCCAGATCAGCACGGCGACGGTGCTGCAGCACGAGCTGGTGCACGCGCTCGACTTCGCCCGCGGCAACCTGAGCAACGCGACCACCAACGGCACGCCGAACGACGAGCTGCGCGCGGTGGGCATCCCGTACAACCAGGACTTCGACGGCATTCCCGATCCGACCCCGGCCGAGTACCTGCAGTTCTCGGAGAACGCGCACCGCGCCGAGCTCGGTCTGCCCTTCCGCCCCTGGTACAGCGGCCCGCAGGACCACAACAACGTCCCGGGTGATCCGCTTGCGGCGTACCGCGAAGACGAGCTGCCCGGCGTCGCCGAGGAGCGCTTCAGCTGACGCCCCTGCGGGGCAACCCGCTGATCCCAGCCCATACAACCTGTCTCCGGCCGGTCCACGCGGACCGGCCTCTTTTTGTTGGGTGGGATGACCGACGGTCAGGCGTCGTCGGGCGCGCGCACCATCGCCGCGCGCGCGCGCCAGAGCGGCTCGGCCCAGCGCGCGTCGCCGGTTGTCGCAGCTCGGGCGCGCGCGGTGGCGGGCGCGCGCGCGTTGTAGAACAGACGCCACGATTCGTCGGCCTGCAGCCGGACGGTGGTCGTCGGCGCGTCGGGTGCGCCACCGCGCAGCGACCAGCCGTCCGCGACGCGCGCGAGCGTCCAGGGACCGATCGCGTTGCGTTCGGCTTCCGAGGCCCGATCGATCGTGAGGGCGAGGGTCGTGCCGATCGGCGCGTCGACGTCGGCGTAGGTGCGTGGCAGTGCGCGCACAGAGAGATCGAGCAGCGGCGCGAGCCAGCGCGCCTCGAGCAGGCGCGGCGCGTCGACGGCGTCGCGAATCTGCATATGGTGGTGCCAATACTCGGTGTACTGCCGGCCGGCGTGCATCCACTGCTGCGACGCATCGGTTCCAGCCCAGTCGACCGCGAACGTCGCCGTGCCCTCCATCGGCTGCTCCAGCAGAATTGCGGCCGCCTGCGTGCCGGCGTGGTCGAGCAGCTCGATCAGCAGCTGCGGGCTGAGGCGTTCGGCGGCGCTGATCCAGCGGGCGTTGAGGCGATCGAGCGCATCGACGAGGCTTTCGTAGCCGTCGATCGGCCCGTCCAGGGGCGGCTGATGATCGTCGCGCAGCGCGGCGACGTCGCGCAGCTGCACGTCGAGCAGATGCGCCACCACGTCGCGCACGCGCCACGATCCAGCGACGGTCGGCCGGGTCCAGTCGGCGGGGTCGAGGCCGCGAAGCAGATCGATCAGGCTGTGGTGCAGCGGGTGGAAAAGGGGGCGGACGTCGATGGGTTGGAGGGCGTGCATGGCGGTATTGGACTACAGATGTGTGAGATGGGTCATCTCATCGATCCAGATGCGGCGTCGATTTCACAGTGGTTTTCAGTGCAGAATTACGTGTCCGGATCTGTCGCTTGACGAGGGAAGTAAACGTCGTCGTCGCACAGATCGTCGCGCCGCTTTTGGTAGTCGATCGAGTCCAAATATGCACGATAAGCTTGCCACGCTGCTACCGTACTGCCTGGTTTGGCGTGCAAGAATTTTTTCAGAGCTGGAATGTCTTCTCGGACGATGAGCTGATGATTGAGAATACTGAGGTCATGCAGCACTTCGAGAATCGGTGAGTCTGGGTGATCATCTGGGAAATCGATGTACAGCAAATCAACGGTGTCCCAAAGATCTTCTGCCGCGTACCAGACTGCTTCTGCATCGATTTCTCCTTGCTCCCATCGGTTCAATAGCTCGTCGATAGGGGTGCGCATGTGCTGGTAGCCCATCGTTGTTATTCCTTTGCGCTGGTGAACGTAACTTTTTCTCTCAGGCGGTTGGCAGGAGAGAAGATTTCGAGTTTCCCTGTGCCGTCAATTTTTACGCGCAATTGTACTTCGATGCCGTCTCTTAATTCTGCAATGACTCGTCCTTCGGGCTTGATGTGAGCTTGCTGGTCGGTCAGCTCCTGGAATTTTCTTCGAGCTGTATCCACTCCTCTCGGTAGCTGGGTGTTGACTTGAACAGGACCTCTCGATCAGAGCGGTCGGCTCGCCGAAGCCAAAGAAGTGCTGGGTGTGCAGGCCGTCGATCAGAGGGGTGCCGTATTACGCGAATTCCAAGTGTGATGCTTGTATTTCTTATTTACTCGTAGAGCGCATAGATATCGAATTCGATCGATAGATTCAGTGCAGTGAGTTCCTTCATCAGTCCTGGCGAAAAGATGATGTAGGGCATGTATTTGTTGGCAAATATGACAACCTCGACGCCCATCTCATAACGCCTCTGAAGATCAAGTAGCTTCTCCGAAGCGCTTGAAAAATTGCTTAAGAGATCCCAGACTAGCGTTTCAGTGTCTTCAATACCATCTTTCTGCACTTGGAAAATCCATCCGTTCTCTTTGGCCTTCCGCTTAGAGAAACGGCCAATACGATCTCCTTTGCTCCAGGTGCGAGAGGGATTGATCTTTAGTGTCTCTGTCACGAGCTCACAAGGGAAATCTGCGCTCGTGACAACGAGCTTGACTTTCACTTCGTTGGGCTCTTCTTGCATTATGCTAGCCTCTAGCAGGGACTGTTATTTAGGTTTCGGAAGGTTCTTGAGATTCACGTTCAGTGGTTCTCCAGGGCCTGCGCCACTCTTCGGTTTGATGTAGATATTTCCATGTTTGTCAGCAAAGAGATCGAGCTGTCCTGTTCGTGATCCGTTCTTCTCGAACTCGACATCAAATCCTGCCTTCTTCAGTTTCTTGATCTGGCCAGGGCTCAGCTTTCGATCTTGAGCGGGATTCCGATCGTGATCAACGAAATCCTCCGAGGCCACGTCTTCAATCGTAGGTTCAGATGCGTCTGCCGACTCGCTCTCCATGAGCGAGATAAATGCATCGGTGACATGCTGATCGACTGTTCTCGAGCCAATCTGGATGTCTCCCACTGCGCGCCCTGCAGCATAGCCGGCAAATCCAGCGCCTGTGACGAGTAGGCCAGGCGGCGTAGCGGAAGCAATGATCCGTGCTTTGGCGAAAAGATCGGCTGCCGATGCAGCCTGCGTAAGCGCAACTTCGGCTGCATGGCCATCTGGATCCACCAGCGTGACCGGATTGTTGAACGCGTAGCTGTACCGATGCCACGTCTGCGGACGCTGCGGGTTCACGCTTTCCCGCGCCGGATCGATGCTCAAGAAGCGCGCTGTCCATGGACTGCAGAAGCGAGCGCGCATGTAGTCGAGCTCGACCTGGACGCCGCCGCTTCCTGCGAGCGTACCAAGATCGCGTTCGTGTCCCGTGAAGCGCTTGCGCTCCGAACCTCCCTGCGAGGCGGCGAGATCGGTCGGCTCGCCGAAGCCGAAGAAGTGCTGAGTTCTCAATCCATCGTGGCGGTCGCCGATCAGGCGCGGTGTGCCGAGATGGTCGACGACGTAGTCGCGCACGCCGATCGATCCATCGGCGAAGCGCACGCGCGACGCGAGCATCGTGCCGCCACGGTAGACGTAGTCCTGCGTCCACCGCCACGTTCCGGCGTTGCCGCCTTCGGTCTCGTATCGCGTCAGGACCGAGCCGTTGAGATCGCGCAGCGTCCAGCGTTCGGTGATCGCACCTGTTTGCGGGTTCCAGTCGAAGGTGAAGAGCCGTTCGCCGTCGGCCGTGAAGATGTGCGTACGCTCGGGGAAGTTGCGCGTTTGCATCCGGTCGAGGACGTCGAAGCCGTAGCTTTCGCCGGCCCAGGACGTCAGATTCCCGACGGCATCGTATTGCCCGGCTGCCAAGCGATTCGTGGTCGTCAGGATCGGCAGCGTGCGATGGACGCCGTCGGTGGTGATGCGATTGAGGTTGCCGAAGCCGTCGAAGCGGTATGCCTGCGTCGAGCCGCTGCCCAAGTTGTAGGCGCGCAGCCGATTGGCACCGTCGAAGGCGTACCATTCCGACCCGCGTGCTCTCACGTTCCCTGATCCGTCGTAGCGATGCGCGCCGAGCGCGGCGACGCCCCGCGCGACGAAGAGTGGATCGTCGGCCTCAAGCAGGTTCTTCGATGCCTCAGCCGAGCCCGGCCAGCTGCCCGGCCACGATGCCGTGATGTTCTGCGGACGCGGCAGGCCGCTCGCATCCGGCGTGACGTCGACCCGCAGGCCGCTGGCGTGCCGAATCTGCGTCGCCATGCCCGAAACGTCGTAGCGCATTGACGACAGAAAGCCCGAGATCGACGACAGATAGCCGCGATCGTAGGTGCGCGTCTGCCGGCTCGACGGCCCGGCGCCGTCGCCGTTTGCGCACGCCGCGTGCGTGCAGCGCGGGTAGGTGAGTCGGGTCACGCTGCCGCGATCGTCGTGCTGCCACGCCTGCGTGAAGCGCTGACCGCCGCTGACCGCAGTCGTCTTGCTCGACACCGCACCGCCCGGGCCGTCGTGCGCGTAGGTCTCGGTGACCGCAACGTCGGTCAGGAGCGACGGCGACCACGGGATGCGGATCCAGTTGTGGCCGATCGCTTCGACCAGGCGGTTCGTCGAGCGGCCCGATGTGCCATAGACGAACGACTGCCACGGGCGATCGGAACCCGTTTCGCGCACCTGCGTCAGCCGCTCGTACGCGTCGTAGGAGAAGAGCAGATCGCTCGTGCCGTCGATCACGCGATGCGCGCGACCGCGGGCATCGTAGAGGCCGTACGCTGTGCGACCGCTCTCGGGATGCTCCTCCGACAGCAGGAAGCCGCGCCCGTCGTAGTTCCATCGACGCGTCTGCGCCGTGCCGCCGCCGCGCGGCTTGACCGTCGCGACGCGCAATCTGTCCGCAACGTCATAGCTGTATCTCGCCTCGGCGCCGCCCTCGGGCTCGACGACTTGCAGCAGCCGACCGCGG
>JBCCOR010000270.1:0-6845 GCA_039025295.1 Acidobacteriota bacterium | reverse complement strand
GCCGACGCGCCGACCGCGCGCGCAGCGGCACGACCGCCGCCGCGCGCGCCGGCGTGGGCGCGCGCGCAGCGGCCAGGCGATCGAGTCGTGCCCGCAGCGCGGCCGGCCTGGGTGCGCGATCGCGCTGGGCGACGTGAAACGCGGTGCGCAGCTGATCGAACGGCGCGCGATGGTCCGGATGCGCGGCGAGATGGCGCGTCACCGTCTCGGGCAGCGACGCATCGGCGCCGGCGCGGGCGGCCGCGCGCGCGGCGTCGACCAGGCGCTCGTGGTCCTGCGGCGCGATCTCGCGCTGCGGCGGGGCGCGCAGCCGAGCCTGAAGGCGGGCGGGCAGGCGGGTGGAATCGTTCATCGTCAGATGCCTCCAGCTCAGGCGGTTTGCGGCGCGAGCGCGGCGAACAGGGCGCGACGCGCGCGGCTGATGCGGGACTTCACGGTGCCGAGCGGCACCGCGAGGGCGGCGGCGATGTCGTCGTAGGTGAGCTCTTCGAAGTCGCGCAGGACGAACGCCGTGGCGAGCTCCTCGGGCAGCGCGTCGAGCGCGGCGCGCACCTGCGCCAGCTCCTGCCGCGCCGCCGCCCGCCGTTCGGGATCGTCGCCGTTCGGCAGGGTGGCGAGCACGGTCTCGGGCACGGCGTGGGCGAGCGGACGCGCGCGGCGCGCGCGGTAGGCGTCGATGCAGCGATTGCGGGCCAGGCGCAGCGTCCAGCCGAGCAGCGGCGCGCGGCCGTCGTAGCGGTGCAGATTGCGGTAGAGCTGCAGGACGATCTCCTGCGTCAGATCCTCGGCCTCGGCCTCGTTGGCGGCAAAGCGCCGCGCCACGCCGTAGAGCCGATCGCCGTAGCGATCGAGCAGCGTGCACCAGGCACGCTCGTCGCCGCGGGCGGCGGCCTGCGCCAGCGCACAGTCCTCGGCGCGATCGCGCACATCGCGATCCGCGTCGCGGTGGTCGGCGGCGGCTTTCGGGCGTTCCATACCTCCCTACACGGATCCTGAAACGAAAAGGTTCCCGCCACTGGCCAAGAAATCGCGCGGCGTCCCGCTCAGCGCGGCAGCGGCTCGGTGCCCTCGCTCAGGATGTCGAGATACGGCCGGTACACGTAGCGCCGATAGCGCTGGTTGCCGGTCAGCTCGTCGAGCATGCCGAGATCCACCAGCTGCTTGATGATGCGGGAGACGGTCGGCGCCGTACGACCCGTGACCTGCATCAGATCGCGCACGCTGCGCAGGGGACGATGCTGAAAGGCGCGATGCACCTGCAGCGCACTGGCCGCTGCGCGGTCGAGCGTCACTTCGATCGTCTGCCGATCGCGCTCGAACTGATCGAGGATCCTTCGGGTGGTGTCGACGCCGCTGCGCGCGGTCTCCACCACGCCCTGCAAGAAAAACCGCACCCAGCCTTCCCAATCGCCCTCGGCGCGCACGCGCTGCAGGCCGTCGTAGTAGGCGCTGCGGTTCTGCTTGAAGTGCAGGCTGAGAAAGAGAATCGGCTCGACGAGCGCCCCTTCAGCGCAGAGGATCAGGGTGATCAACAGGCGCCCGAGGCGCCCGTTGCCGTCGAGAAACGGATGGATCGTCTCGAATTGCACGTGCGCCATCGCCGCCTTGAGCAGCGTCGGTGTAGCACTTGGCTCGTCGTGCAAGAACCGCTCGAGATCGGCGATGCAGGGCGCGATGTCCGGCGCGGACGGCGGTACGAAAACCGCGTTCTGCGGCTGCGTACCGCCCAGCCACACGGGCACGCGGCGAAAGCGTCCCGCATCGCTGTTTCGCCCGCGTCCGCTGCGCATCAGCACGGCGTGGATCTCCCGCAGCAGGCGCGACGACAGCGGCATGCCGCCGCGCAGGCGCTGCAGGCCGAGCTCGAGCGCGGCCACGTAGTCGGACACCTCGCTGACGTCGTCGTTCGGCACGCCGGGTGCATCGCCGCTCTCATGAACCAGCAGATCGGCAAACGACGACTGCGTGCCCTCGATCTGCGCCGACACGAGCGCTTCCTTGCGCACGTAGCTGTACAGGAACAGCGAAACGTCGGGCAGCATGCTGCTCAGCGCGTCGAGTCGGCCGAGCTCACGACTTGCAGCTTCGATCAGGTTGCGGTCTTCAGGCCTCAGCTGCAGCGGCGGATCAGGCGGCAGCGGATGCGGTCGAAACGTAGAAACCCGCTGATCTCGAATCGATGTGGCGCTGTACACGCCGGTCGTGCGCCGCACAGGTTCGCCGGTCGGTCCCATCACGCGTGCCATGGTCGTCACTCTTGCTGCCTAGCTGGTTAACGCTCGTGAATCTTGTAATGTTCACTAGCGTACCTTACAGAGGGCAGACGCGGCTAGTTTTCACTCGCGTTCTTTAACGCTGCAGAAGTGCGCACTACGTTGCACGCATCGTTCCTTACCGTCTCAGAAGTGCGCGCTACGTTGCATTCGCGTTCCTTACAGCCCGTTCGAGCGCTCTAAGTTTCACTCGCGTTCCTTACGTCGCAGAAAAGCGCGCTAGGTTTCACTCGCGCAACGTAGAAGGCGCAAATCGGTTCATTAGAGCGCCATCACGGCTTCGACGTCGTCGGCGAGGAGTGTGTCATCGTCGCCGGCGAGCCAGGTCCACGTCACCAGGACGGTGAACGACGCCGCGAGTGCGACCGCCGTCGGCAGGACGCCCGGCTGCAGGAACGCCGGCTTCGGCAGCGTTTCCAGACCGACGTTGACCACCAGGCCGGTGGCGATCGAGGCGGTGGCGGCCGCGGCCGGGACGCGGCGCCAGTTGAGGCCGACCGCCAGGGCCGGCGCCAGCGCCGCGCCGAAGGTGCCGAAGGCGAAGGTGCCGAGCAGGGCGATCAGGTCGCCGTAGGCGAGCGCCAGGACCGCCGCGGCGACCGCGATGCCGACCACCGCGACGCGCCCCCAGAGGAGCTCGCGCGCGAGCGGGCGACCGAACGCGCGCGGCAGATCGCGCACCAGCGCGGCCGCGCCGATGATCACGAACGAGTCGGCGGTCGACATGATCGCCGCCAGGATGCCCGCGAACACCAGGCCGGCCAGGATCTCCGGCGTGTAGCCGAGCAGGAAGATCGGCGCCGCGTCGTCGGGGTTGGTCAGCGGCATCAGCTCCCCCGAGGCGACCAAGGCCGGCACCGCCAGGCCGATGCCCAGCCAAATCAACACGCACATCGCCTGCGTGCCGCCGATCACGAGCGGCATCCACTTCAGCTTGCGCGGATCGTCGAGCATGTAGAACTTGTGCAGCATGTGCGGCTGGCCGAGATTGCCGATGCCGAAGACGAAGAAGAAGCCGAGCGCGGTGAACGCCGGCACGCCGCCGAGCGGGTCGAGAAAGCCCGGGCCGAAGATCTCCGAGCCCGCAACGCCGCGCGCCATCATCTCGAGCCCGCCGCCGGCGCGCAGCGCGTAGACGAACACTGCGCCCGCCGCGCCGACCATCAGCAGGCCCTGGAAGAGATCGGTGTAGACGCCCGCCAGCATGCCGCCGGCGGTGGCGTAGAAGAGCACGACGACCAGGCCGATCGCCATGGCCGTCGGCAGGCTGGCGTCGCCGAGGCTGGCGCGCAGGCCGAAAATGCGCTCGAGCAGGATGCCGAGCGCCAGCAGCTGCGCGCCGAGATAGCCGATCGTGCCGACCACCACCGCCACCGCCGCCAGGCCCGACGCCCGCCGGCTGCGGTAGCGGCAGAGGATCGCGTCGGGGATCGTGTAGATCTCGCGCACTTCGGCCAGAAGGCGCAGGCGCTTGGCCAGCGTCCAGCAGAGCAGTCCGGCGGTGAAGCTGACCGGGATGCAGATGAAGAGCGACGCCAGGCCCATGCGGTACGTCAGGCCCGGACCGCCGAGGAAGACGAATCCGCTAAACGCGGCCGACATCGTCGCCAGGCCGGTGACGAGGAGGCCGATGCCCTGACCGGCGATGAAGAAATCCTTCGCCGTGCGCGTGCGCGACACCGCCCAGACGCCGATGGCCACGACCAGCAGCAGATACACCGCGGCGACCGCGAGGATCATCGGCCGATCGAGGGCGGTCACGGATCCTCCGGCGCGCGCGGCGTTGGAAAGCGTCGGCGCAGCGCGGCGAGATCGTCGCTGCGCAGGCCGTGCTGATCGAAGGTCCAGGCATAGCCGAAGGCGGTGATCGCCAGGGGCAGCAGGAAGAGGCCGTAGAGCTGAATCGCCGCCGCCATCGGCAGACCGCCCCACCACGGTCCGTCGAGCACGCGGCCGCGATAGGCGAACAGGCCGACGCCGATCGCGCCGAGCAGCAGCGCCAGCAGCGCCAGCGGCCAGGCGGTGCGCCCGAGACGACCGTCGCGGCACGCGCCGATCATCATCAGCGCCACCGGGAAGCCGCCCGCCGCCAGGGCGAAGAGCACGTCGCCGCCGGCGTCGACCGGCAGCGCGCACGCAACCAGCGCGAGCGGCGCCGCGACGCCCAGCAGCGCGAGACCGCGCCGCTTCGACGCGCCGGCGTCGCGCCTCACGACGCGCTGTCGCGGTCGTTGGCGAACGAACCCGGGACGATCGTTGCGCGCGACGCGGCGCGCGCCGTCCGCGCGGCCTGGTTGCGCGCCACCAGCTCGTCGAACGTGCCGGCCCGCAGCACGCGACTCGGCATCGACTTGCCGAGGATCGCCGCGATCCGGTGCGACGCGGCGCGCACGCCGTCGAGGTCGATGCCGGTGTCGATGCCGAGCTGACCGCAGAGATAAAGCATGTCCTCGGTGGCGATATTGCCGGCCGCGCCGGCCACCACCGGGCAGCCGCCGAGACCGCCGAACGACACGTCGAAGCGCGTGATGCCCAGCTCGAGCCCGGCGACGGCGTTGGCCATGCCGAAGCCGCGGGTGTCGTGCAGATGCAGCCACAGCGGCACGTCGGGCAGCGCCGCGCGCACGGCCGTGACCACCTCGCGGATCTGATGCGGCACGGCGACGCCGGGCGAGTCGGCGAGGCCGATCGCTCGACTGCCGTACGCCACCGCCCGCCGCGCCGCCGCGACCACGACGTCGACCGGCACCGGCCCTTCGAACGGGCAGCCGAAGCTCGCCCCGAGAATCACCGAGGCCGGCCGATCGGCGTCGTCCGCCGCATCGACCACGCCGGCGAATTGCGCCATCGATTCGTCGACCGTCAGTCCGACGTTCTCGCGGTTGTAGGTGTCGGTGACGAGAATCACCTGGCGCAGGCCGTCGGCGCCGGCGTCGAGCGCGCGGAGCGCGCCGCGCAGGTTGGGCACCAGCGCCCAGTAGCGCACATCCGCGCGCCGCGGCAGGCCGGCAAAGACCTGGGCCGCGTCGGCCATCTGCGGAATCGCCTTCGGATGCACGAACGCGCTCGCCTCGATCTCGCGCACGCCGGCGTCGACCAGGGTCGTGATCGCGGCGATCTTGTCGGCGGTCGGAATGAAGCTGCGCTCGCGCTGAAAGCCGTCGCGCGGGCCGACGTCGATCAGCGTGACCGCCGATGGCAGCGCCGGCGTCGACGGGCCCGTCACGTGATCACCCCGTCGGCGCGCAGCGCGTCGCGGGTCGCGGCGTCGAGGCCGAGCCGTCCGCCGAGGATCTCGTCGTTGTGCGCGCCGAGGGCCGGGCCGGTCCAGGTGGTCGCGCCGGGGGTTGCGGTCAGCCGCGGCAGGATCGCCGGGATCGCCAGGGTGCGATCGCCCACCGGATGCCGCTCGATCAGGCCGCGCGCGGCGTACTGCGGATCGTCCATCATGTCCTCCACGCTGTGGATCGGCCCCGCCGGCACCGCCGCCTCGCGCAGGGCCGCGAGCACTGCGTCGCCGTCGTGGTTCGCCGTCCAGGCCGCGAGCGCGTCGTCGATCTCGTCGACGTGCGCGACGCGCCCTTCGTTGTCGGCCAGGCGCGGATCGTCGGCGAGATCGTCGCGTCCGGCCGCGCGCATCAGGCGCTGGTAGATCGAATTGCCGTTGCCGCCGATGATCACGTAGGCGCCGTCGCGGCAGCGGTAGGTGTTGGTCGGCACGATGCCGGTGATCGTCGAGCCCGACGGCTGGCGCACCACACCGGCGCCATCGTACTCCGGCACGACCGCCTCCATCATGTTGAACACCGACTCGAAGATGCCGAGATCGACGTCCTGGCCGCGTCCGCTGGTGCGCTGCTCGAGCAGCGCCAGGAGCACGCCGAGGGCGGCGTGCAGGCCGGTGAGGCTGTCGCCCAGGCTGAGGTTCGGCCGCACCGGACGCTCACCCGGCACGCCGTTGACGTGGCGCAGGCCGCCGAAGCCTTCGCACACCGAGGCGTAGCCCGGCATCGACGCCATCGGTCCGGTCTGGCCGTAGCCCGAGACGCGGGCGCAGATCAGGCCGGGGTGTTCGCGGCGCAGATCGTCGGGCGCGAGTCCCCAGCGCTCGAGCGTGCCGGGTCGGAAGTTCTCGATCATCACGTCGCTCGCGAGCGCCAGGCGGCGGGCGAGATCGCGCCCGCGCGGATCGCGCAGGTTCAGGGTCACGCTCTTCTTGTTGCGTGCGACCGAGTGCCACCACAGCGAGGTGTCGTCCTCGACGATGCGCAGGCGCCGGATCGGATCGCCCCCGTCGGGCGCTTCGATCTTGATCACCTCGGCACCGAAGTAGCCGAGCAGGGTGGCGGCGAACGGCCCGGCGAGCAGCTGCCCCAGCTCGAGCACCCGCACGCCCGCGAGCGGCTGGGCGCGCGGCGGTTCAGAAGACGGCGCGTCGGAAGATGGAGAGCTGGCGTGTTCGTGGCGGGTCATCGCGTCGAGCCTATCCATTTTCGCGCTGTGCGGCACGCGCATGTCGGCGGGCGTGCCGGGCCGACGACGGCGCGCGATGTGGGATGATCGAGGACGATG
>JBCCOR010000269.1:0-6884 GCA_039025295.1 Acidobacteriota bacterium | reverse complement strand
GATCTGGCTGCGCCATCGCCGCCGCGCCTACGGCGTGCTGGTCTACAGCAGCCTGCCGCGCCGGGCCGGCGGCCTGTGGCGCCTGCATCTGCCGTTCTATCTGCGTCTCGGCGCGCTCGCGCTGCTGCTGGTCGCCGCCGCGCGGCCGCAGCTCGGGCTCGCCTGGGAGCAGGACCTGACCGAGGGCATCGACATCCAGATTGCGCTCGACGTCTCCGGCAGCATGGCGGCTGAGGACTTCCAGCCGCGCAATCGACTGAACGTGGCGAAAGACGTCATGGCCGAGTTCGTCGACCAGCGCAGCGGCGGTGATCGCATCGGCGTCGTGGTGTTCGCCGGCCGCGCCCTGACCAAGGCGCCGCTGACCACCGACCGCAGCATGCTGCGCACGCTGATCGGCGACGTCCAGCTCAACACCCTGCCTGACGGCACCGCCATCGGCCTCGCCCTGGCCGCCAGCGCAGCGCGCCTGAAAGACAGCGAGGCGACCAGCAAGGTGATCGTGCTGGTGACCGACGGCGTCAACAACGCCGGCGCGATCGATCCGGCCTCGGCGGCGGCGGTGTGTGAGGGCTTGGGCATCCGCGTCTACACGATCGGCGTCGGCACCGCCGGTACCGTGCCCGTGCCGGTGCAGGTGCGCAACCAGTTCACCGGCCGGGTCGAGACCCGCCGTCAGCTGATGAACGTCAAGGTCGACGAGGCGCTGCTCGAAGCGATCGCGGCGCGCACGGGCGGGCGCTTCTTCAAGGCCACCGATCCCGACAGCCTGCGCGCGATCTTCACCGAGATCGATCAGCTCGAGCGCACGCCGATGCAGATCAAGCGCTACGTGCGCTACGAAGAAAACTTCCAGAACTGGGCCTGGGCCGCGCTCGCGCTGCTGCTGCTGCCGCTCGCCGCCGCGCTGGTCGGCCTGACCCCGGAACCCTGACCGGCGATACCGCCCGGAAGACGACGTGGACTTCGCGCTGCCTGAGCTGCTGTGGACCCTGCTGCTGGCGCCGCTCGTGGCCCTGCTGATGGTGTGGGCCTGGCGCCGCCGTCGCCGGGCCGACGCCGCCTGGGCCGGCCGCGCGCTGTGGGACCGGCTGCGGCCGGGCTACCGCAGCGGTCGCTGGTCGGTGCAGGTGCTGGCGGTGAGCGTGGCGGTCGCGGCGCTGCTGATCGCCCTCGCCCGGCCGCGCTGGGGCCTGTCGGAGCAGCAGATCGAGCGCCGCGGCGTCGACATCGTCTTCGTGCTCGATACCTCGCTCTCGATGGCAGCCGACGATGTCGCGCCGAACCGTCTATGGGTGGCCCAGGCGCTGGTACGACGGCTGGTGCGCGCCCTGCCGGGCAACCGCATTGCGCTGGTGCAGGCCGAGGGCGACGGCGTGGTGATGGCGCCCCTGACGGTCGACGCCGCAGTCATCGATCTGCTGCTCGACGCCGTCCAGCCGGGCGTGCTGCCGACGCCCGGCACCGAGCTCGCCGCTGCGCTCGAGCGCGCGCTCGCGCTTTTCCCCGACGAAGGCGAGAAGCATCGGGTGCTGATCCTGCTCAGCGACGGCGAAGACCACGGCTCCGACCTGCGCCGGGTCGGTCAGGCGCTGCGCGACGCGGGCGTGCGCGTGCACGCGATCGGCGTCGGCACGCCCGAGGGCACGCCCCTGGCGCTGCCGCCCGCGTCCGACGCGGCCGCCGGCGCGACGCCGGTCTACAAGCGCGACGCCGACGGCCAGGTGGTGGTGACGCGCCTGCAGGAGGACGCGCTGCGTCGGCTGGCCGACGTCTCCGACGGCAGCTACGTCCGCGCCGCCGACGCCGCCACCGATCTGCGCACCATCGTGTCGCCGGTGCGCGGCATGACCGGCCGCAGCCTCGGCAACGAAACCGTCAGCGCGCTCGAAGAGCGCTTCCAATGGCCGCTGGCGCTGGCCGCGCTGGCGCTGGCCGTGAGCCTGATCTGGCCGGCCTCGGCCGGCACGCGCGCCGCCTCGTTGGAGGATTCGCGATGAGCCTCGACCGTATTCTGCGCGGCGCCGGCCTGGCGCTGCTGCTGACGCTCGCCCTGCACGTCCACGGCCAGCCGCCGCTGCCGTCCGACGGCGATGCATCTGCCGACGCCGCCGACATGGCCGACGCGGCCGCAGCCGTCGAACCGGCGCGCTGGGTCGATCGCCTGCTGCACAACCCGGCCGAGCGCACCCGGCGCGGCCTCGGCGCGCTCGCCGACGGCGCGCCCGAAGCGGCGCTCGGGCCGTTCGATCGGGCGCGTCATCTGCGCCCCGACGATCCTTACGCCGGCTTCAACGCCGGCACCGCGCGCCTGGCCGCCGGCCGGGTCGACGAGGCCGGTCCGCTGCTCGACGCGCTCACCCAGCGCAGCGATCTGCCGCCCGATCTGGCCGCGGCCGCGCACTACAACGTCGGCAATGCCCGGCTCGCCGGCGGCGATCTCGACGGCGCGATCGGCGCCTACACCGAGGCGCTGCGCCGCGATCCCGGCTTCCGCGACGCCAAGCACAACCTCGAGCTCGCGCTGCGTCAGCAGCAGCAGCAGCAGCAGCAGCAGCAGCAGGACGATCCGTCGCAGAACGGCGATTCGTCGGAGGACGAGCCGTCCGAGGACGGCGCGCAGCAGCCGTCCGACGGCGAGAACGAGCCGCAGCCCGATCAGCCGCCGTCGGATGGGCCGCCCGACGAGCAGCCGCAGGATCCGTCGGACGACGGTACGGACGAATCCGACGCCTCGCAGGAACCCGACGACGGACAGGATGAAGGCGAGGACGGTGACGGCGACGCGCCCGACGACGGCCAGGACGGCGAGCAGCCGCCCGAGACGCCCGACGGCCCGCAGGACGGCGACGGCCAGGACGACGATGGCCCGCTGCCGCAGTTCGAAGATCTCGAAGACATGAGCGCCGAGGAGGCGGCCGCGATCCTCGAAGCGGTCGAGAATCTGGAGCGCGAACAGCGGCGCGAGGAAGCCCAGAAGGCAGCCCGCGCCAACGTCGAAGGGAAACGCGACTGGTGAGCGCCCAGGCAACGACGGCGGCGCACCTCGTCCGCGCGCTCGTGTGCGGGCTGGGCACCCTGCTGCTGATGGCGGGCGCGGCGCGCGCGCAGGCGGTCGAGGCCGAGGTGACGCTGCAGCCGGATCCGGTCGCGCTGGAGGAATTCGCCCTGCTCGAGATCGCAATCGAAGGCGCCGACACCCAGGGTCTGTACTTCGACGCCAGCTTCGATCTCGACAACTTCGCGCGCCTCGGGGCGCCCAGCCAGTCGACCCGCATCTCGATCGTCAACGGCGTGCCCTCGACCCGGCGGACGCTGACCTGGCGCCTCTCACCCCAGGCGCTGGGCGCGGCGCGGGTGCGGGCGATCGTGGTCGAGGTCGGTGACCGACGGCTGACGCTGGACGATCGCGCGATCGAGGTGGTCGAGGAGGCGCCGAGCGGACGCCTCGCCCGACGCCGCTTCGGCCAGCGCACCGATCCGCTCACCGATCTGATGGCGCAGGATCCGTTCGAGCGCCTCTTCGGCGAGCGCCGCCGACGCGCGCGCCGCGCCGAGGCACCGAAGGTTTTCCTGCGCGCCGAGGCCAGCCCGCGCCGGCCGCACGTCGGCCAGCAGGTGCTGTGGACGCTCTATCTCTTCACCCAGGTCGACATCCACTCGGTCAATCCCGAGGCGATGCCCGACTTCCAGGGCTTCTGGGTGCGCGAGATTCCCCAGCCCGGGCAGATGGAGCCGGAGATGGTGCGCGAGGACGGCGAGACCTACGGCCGTGTCGTGCTGCTGCAGCGCGCGCTCTTCCCGCGCCGCGCGGGCGCGTTCACGCTCGAGCCGACGCGCGCGCAGATGATCGCCAGCCTGCCGCAGCAGAGCCCGTTCGGCGCCCTGCTCGGCCGCTCGACCGAGATCCAGCGGGTGAGCAACGCGATCGAGCTGTCGGTGCGCGATCTGCCTGAGGATCCGCCAGACGACTTCCAGGGTGCGGTCGGCAAGCTCGCGCTGACCGCGACGCTCGAGCCCGCCGCGCTGGCGGTAGGGGAGGCGGCGACGCTCACCCTGACGCTGCAGGGCGCGGGCCATCTCCAGGGCCTGGCCGCCCCGGCGCTGCCCGAGCTGCCGGGCGTGCGCATCTTCCCGCCGCAGCAGGAGAGCGCCGAGTCGCTGCGCGGTACGCGGGTGCGTGGCAAGCGCGTCTGGCGCTACGTGCTGGTGCCGCAGCGGCCCGGTCAGTGGACGCTCGACGCGCTCGCCGTGCCGTACTTCGACCCGTCGAAAGGGGCGTATCGCCGGGCCGAGGCGCCGCCGCTGGCGCTGCAGGCCGAGGGCGCGATGGCGCCCGCCGCGACCGCCGGCCTCGACGGCGCGACCTCGCCCGACGCGCCGGCGCTGCACGGCATCCGCTCCGCGGCCCTGCCCGCCACGCGGCCGCTGGGCTTCGACGCCGTGGCACCGTGGCTGCTCGGCCTGCCGATGCTGATCGGCCTCGTTGCGCTCGGCGTCCAGCGGCGGACCGCGGTTGCCCGCCAGCCGCGCCGCGTGCTGCTGGCTGCGCTCGACGCCGCGCGCAGCGAGCCGCGTCCGCGGCAGGTGGCGGCGGGCATCGAAGACGCCTGGCGCAGCTTCCTGCACGAGCGCTGGGATATTCCGACCGGAACGCCGAGTCCGCAGTGGGCCGATCGCCTGATCGCGCAGGGCGCGCCGCGCGCGGCCGCCGAGCAGCTGGTCGCACTCGCCGACGACCTTCACTATCTGCGCTACGCGCCCAAGCTGTCGTCGACCGACCGGCTGCGCGAAGAGCTGATCGATCGCTCGCGCCGGCTGGCGCGCAGCCTGCGATGAACTGTCGGATCGCCGGAGGCTTGCGCGCGCTGATGCTCGTCGCCGCGCTGCTCGCCGCGCCCGCCGGCGCCCAGTCCGACACGTCCGTCGACGCCGACGTGGCCGAGGCCGTGCCCGCGCCGCCGCGCGCGAGCGATCCTGCGGCTGCGCTGCAGACCGGCAACCGTCTGTTTCGCGACGGCCAGCTCGAGGCCGCGGTCGAGGCGTACCGCGCCGGCGCCGATCCGGTCGCCGTGTCGCCGACCCTGGCCTACAACCTGGGCGCGACCCTGCACCATCTCGATCGCTTGCCCGAGGCGCTGCTCTGGTACCGCCGCGCACAGCCGGCCGCCGATCCGTGGCTGGCCGACAACCTGCTGCTCGTGCGCCGCGCGCTCGACGCGCCGCAGCTGCATCCGGTCAGCCTCACGGGGCGCGCCGCGCACGCCGCGCTGCCGCTGCGGATCGCAGCGGTCGTTCTGGCGTGGCTGGCGCTCGCGGCGCTGGTGCTGCACGTGCGCCGGGGCGGCACCGGCTCGCTGATGCCAGCGGCGGGGCTCGCCGCGCTGGCGCTGATGCTCTACGTGCTGGTCGCCGCGGCGGTGCACCGCGGACCGCAGCCGATCGTGCTGCTGCACACGTGCACCGACGGCGGCATCGAGCTGCCGGCGGGCAGCGAGGTTTGGGCACGCGCCGCCGCCGAAGGCGACGGCGCGGCGCCGCGCTGGCAGCTCGACGTCAGCGCAGCCATCCGCTGCGACGGCGATCGCGCGGCCGCCGTGCGGCCGCGGCGCTGAGTGCCGGATCGTCGACCGGGCGAATCGGCGTTCGACGACGCGTTTGTTGATAGGCTTGCCGCGCTTTGCACACGCCGAGGTGCTCAACCTGGCGCCGATCCAGATGCGCATGTGCGCCGCTGCGCTCGACGCCCCGCCCCGACCGCCCGATGATCGTCCGCCGCCGCTTCTTCCGCCGCGCCCCCGCGAGACCGCACGATGAGCGTTGACATCCACGTTCTCGAAGCGGCGCGCATGGACGATTTCCTGGCGCGTCGGCGCGCCACCATGGGCTTTCCGGCCGAGGTCAACCTCGCCGAGAACCTGGCGGCGATCCTGCACAAATCGAACGAGTTCGTGCCGTCGCAGGCGGGCTGCATCCTGCTCGACAATCCGCTCGACAAGCTGCCCGACAAAACCCGCAACCAGCTGACTTTCGTCGCCGCCTTCGGCGACAAGTCACGCGAGCTGATCGGGCGCGGCATTCCCGCGTCCACGGGCATTGCCGGCCAGGTCTACACCAGCGGTGCGCCTTACCACAGCGACGACGTGCGCGCCGACAGCTTCTTCAACGACGGCGTCGACCGCGACACGACCTACCGCACCGAATCGATCGTCGCGATTCCGATCCAGATCGAGCAGGAGGTCTGCGGCGTGCTCGAGCTGATCAACCGCCAGGGCGCCGTCGCCTACTCCGATCAGGATCGCAATCTGCTGCATATCTTTGCGGGCTACATCTCGATCTCGATCCAGAACATCCTCGACGGCCGACGCGCGCAGGAGCTCGCCAAGCGCGACAACCTGACCGGGCTCTACAACGACCACTATCTGCACGTCGCCATGGCCAACCGGATCGAGAGCGCCCTCACCCGCGAGCACGATCTGGCGGTGCTGTTCATCGATCTCGATCAGTTCAAGCGCGTCAACGACACCCACGGTCATCTGATCGGCAGCCAGGTGCTGCGCGAGGTCGGGCACATGCTCAAGACTCAGGTGCGACGCGACGATGCCATCGCCGCGCGCTACGGCGGCGACGAATTCGTGCTGGTGGTGCCGACGATGGATCTCGAGACCGGCTATACGCTGGCCGAGACCATTCGTCATCGGATCGAGCAGCTGCCGTTTCGCCTGCGCCACGACGCCGCGCCGACGCCGCTCGGCGAGATCGGCGTGAGCTGTTCGATCGGCATCGCCACGCTGCGCCAGCATCTGGCCGCGTCGGTCAACACCGTCGAGACCGCCAAGAGCGCGATGCTGCGGCTAGCCGACGCGGCGATGTACGCGGCCAAG
>JBCCOR010000268.1:0-6904 GCA_039025295.1 Acidobacteriota bacterium | reverse complement strand
TGCGTCGGCGGATGCGGCGCCGGACGCGCCCGCGTCGTCGGATGCGCCCGGTCTCGATCCGCAGCGTCTCTACGCCTTCACCGACCAGCTCAGCGCCGAGGACGCCGCGCGCCGCGCGCAGGCCCACGAGGAAACGGTCGAAGCGCGCATCGAGACCTGGGTGACCTTCAGCCTCGCCGACGAGATCTACGCCCTGCCCGTGCATCCGGTGCACGAGGTGCTGCGGGTGTCGCAGATCACGCGCGTGCCGCACGCGCCGCATCCGATCCGGGGCGTGACCCAGGTGCGCGGTCGGGTGATCCCGGTGATCGATCTGCGCGTGCGTCTGGGCCTGCCGCCGGTGGACATTTCGCGCGTCAGCCGCATCTTGGTCATCGGCTCGCGCGGTCGGCGCCTCGGCCTGTTGGTCGACGGCGTGCATCAAGTGGCACATCTCGACCTCAACCGTCTGCAGGCGCCGCCCGAGGACGTGATGACCGAACAATCTGACTTCTTGGCCGGCGTTCACGAGTGGAACGACCAGCTTCTGTTGCTTCTCGATGTCGATCGGGTTTTGATCCTGCCCGCCCAGGCCGCGGGGGTCGCATGACGATCCAAAGGCCGAGACGAGATACCATCGCCATGACGTCGACTCGATCGACCGGACACGGGAAGGAAACCATGAACGCAAGCCATCGAACATCTCCCTCGCCCCCGCATCGGCTGGCGCTTGACCGACCGAACTGGCCCTCTTTGGTCTGGATCGCCGCCGTTGTTGCCCTGATGCTCACCGTCGCCGTCGGCCTGTCGGCGCAGGACGTGGGCTTTCAGGTGATCGTCCATGCCGAGAACCCGACCGGCAGCCTGGAGCGCGTCAAGGTGTCGCGCATGCTCCAGAAGCGCATCGTCACCTGGGAAGACGACGTCGCCGTCGTGCCGGTCGACCTCAAGGACGACTCCGACGTGCGCGCCGCGTTTTCCAAGACGGTCCACAAGAAGAGCATCAACTCGATCAAGAACTATTGGAAGCGCGTGATTTTTTCCGGCAAGGGTGTGCCGCCGCCGGAGTTGGAAAACGACGCTGCGGTGATCGCATTCGTGGCCGAAAACCGCGGTGCGATCGGCTACGTTTCGGGGTCGGCGACGCTGCCGGCCGGTGTCAAAGTCCTGCAGGTCACATACGACTGACGCGCCACCTGCGCGCGATCCGTCCAGCGGAATCGAACCTATGCTGCAACGTTTCAAATTCGATCATCTACGGCTGAGCCACAAGGTCACGCTCAGCCCGGTCATCGCCGCCGTCGGTTTCGTCATCATCCTGGTGGTGACCGGCCTGGTGGGCTCCAAGATCGCGTCGCTCTCCGACGCGATCAGCACCGACTACTTCCCGGGCTTCGAGACCACCCGCGAGCTTCAGGTCAAGCTGGTCGAGCTGTCGCGTACCTTCCAGGATGCGGTCAACGAGAGCGACGAATACCTGGTCGAAGAAACGGCCACGCAGCTGCAGGCGGAGATCCTCGATCTGCTGCGCAGCGCGGAGGACAAGCAGACCTTCGCACCAGCCAAAGACAAGCAAGACGACATCCTCGACTTCATCGAGGCGAGCCGGGCCGACGCCGAGCGGGCGGTCGACGCAGCGCTCGAGGATGGGCTCGAGGACTACCAGGTGCTGCAGCTCGAGCAGCGCGTCGATCGGCTCGGCTCGGTGCGCGCGTTTCTGATGACGCAGTGGGGGATGAGCGCGGGCAACGCGCCGGCCATCGGTGAGGCGGTGAACGGCGCCGACGACGCGTCCGCGGGCGCCGACGGCGCGCCCGGTGAATCGCTGGTCGTCACCGTCGAGGAGAACTTCGCCAGCTATTTCGGACTGGCCACCCAAACCACGCTCGGCATGATCGCCGAGCAGCAGGGCCTCGAAGAAGACGGTGCCGTCGATCTGCGCCGCCTGATGCAGCTGCAGCAGGCGATCAACGAGGTCATCACGCAGGTCGAGGCGCTGTCGGAGGTGAGTCGCTTCGGCATGATCGTCGAGCTGCGCAGCCTCGAGACCGATCAGCGCACGCTGCGCAACTCGGTCGGCGCCATCGCGCTGGTGTTCATCGCGCTGCTGGTGGCGCTGGCGTTCCTCGTCTTCCGCTCGGTCAACCAGCCGATCAACCAGGCGGTCAACGTCGCCGATCAGCTGTCGCGCGGCAACATGCGGGTCGACGTCGACTCCGCGCGCGGCGACGAGATCGGTCGGTTGTTCGAAGCGATGGGCGAGATGCTGCTTTATCTCCAGGAGATGGCGGACCTGGCCAACGGCATCGCCGACGGCGACCTGACCCAGCAGGTCGAGGCGCGCTCTGCGGACGATCTCTTCAGCCGCTCGTTCCGCGGCATGTCCGACAACCTGCGCCAGATGATCCGTCGGGTCAAAGCGGCGGCCGCGCAGGTGGCGTCGGCGGCGAGCGACATCGCCACCTCCTCGCACCAGATCACCCGCGGCGCCGAGACCCAGAGCGCGTCGGCCGACGAGACCCTCTCGACCATGGTCGAGATCGCCGCCCAGATCGACAGCGTCGCCAAGTCGTCGCAGGCGCTGGCGGTCAACGTCGATCAGACCTCGTCGTCGATCCAGGAGATGGGCGCGTCGATCGAGGAAGTCGCGAAGAATTCCACCAACCTGCTCACCTCCGTCGAAGAGACCTCGGCCACGATCGAGGAGATGGCCGCGTCGATCCAGTCGATCGAAGCCAAGGTGCGGGTCGTCGACGACGTCTCGCGCGACGCGGCCAAGATCGCCGACGAGCGCGGCACCGACCTGTCGCGGACGATCGAAGGCATCAGCGTGGCGAGCAAGGACATCGGCAAGATCGTCGGCATCATCGAAGACATCGCCGACCAGACCAACCTGCTGGCGCTCAACGCCGCGATCGAGGCAGCGCACGCCGGCGACGCCGGTCGCGGCTTTGCGGTCGTCGCCGACGAGGTCAAGCGCCTGTCCGAGCGCTCGGTGTCCTCGACCCGCGAGATCGCGGGCGTGGTCGAGAACATGCAGCAGTCGACCGCCCAGGCGATCGAGCTGACCCGCACCATCCTCGGCCAGATCGTCGGCTCCGTGACGCGCACCTCGGAGCTGGTCGCCGAGGTCTACAGCGCCACCCGCGAGCAGAGCGGCGGCGCCAACCAGATCCTCAACACCTCGACCCACATGCAGAACGTCACCCGCCAGCTCGCCGCGGCCGCCAAGGAACAGGCCAACGGCGCGCGTGACATGATGAAGGCCGTCGAGATCATGAACCGCATGACCCAGCAGGTGGCCGACGCGAGCCGCGAGCAGAAGCAGGGCGGCGACCTGGTGTTCAAGGCGGTCGAGCGCATCGCGCAGATCGCCCAGCAGAATCTGCAGGCCGCCGAGCAGCTCTCCGGCAACACCAGCAACCTGTCGTCGCAGGCCGATCGCCTGCTCGACGTGGCCCAGGTCTTCACCGTCGAGGAAGACGAGGACGGTACGTCGCAGACCACCGCCCTCGAAGCGGCCGACGCGGCCTCCGGCGAGGCCGCTGCATGATGATTCCCGCTCCCGCTTCACCGTGTATGGATTCGAAGCATCCGAGAATTGACCCCGAACGCGCCGGCTGCGACCACGCCTGCGCGCGCAGAGAGAGGATCCCCTGATGACGACGAGCGGCGCGCCGCAACCGATCGGAACCTCGTGGGAGGAGTGCATCGCGCTCCTCGATCGCCTGCCTTCGATGCCCGTCGAGCAGCGCATCGAAGCCATCGAGACGCTGATCCGCAATCCGAGTCCGGGCATTCGCAGCCGCGCGCTGCGGATGGGCGCGGCGGTGCTGCCCGACGAGCGCCTGAAGGACTATCTGCGCAGCGACGCCGACGACGTGCTGCGCAACGCCGCGGTCGAGATGCTCAAGATGCGCGGCAGCCGCGGCTTCAGCCTGTCGCTGCAGCTGCTCAAAGACGAGGATCCCGACGTCGTGCTGCAGGCGGTGATCATCCTCACCCATCTGCGCGATCCGCGCGCGCTCGAGCCGCTGCGCTCGGCGCTGCACCATGAGGATCCGAACATCGTGCAGGAGGCGATCGTCGCCATCGGGCAGCTCGGCGACGCGCGCGCGATTCCCGATCTGCTCGGCTTCCTGGCAGCCGATCCGTGGCTGCAGATGGCGGCCGTGCAGGCGCTCGGCAACCTGCGCTCGCCGGTCGCGGTGCCGCATCTCAAGAAGCTGCTCACCGACTTCATGGCCGGCCCGCTCGCCGCCGAGGCGCTGGCCCGCATCGGCGGCGCCTCGGCCTTCCGCGCGCTCGCCAACCACTGGCTGCGCTTCCGCAACGAACTCGACACCGAGACCACGCTCGGCCTGTTGGCGCACGTGCTCGAGGGCCTTCCGCGCGCGCCGCAGGAGGTCGAGAACCTGCATCCGGCGCTGGTCGAGCTGCTCGAGGACGATCACGAGATGATCCGGGTGGCGGCGGCGCGCTGCCTGCTGGCGCTCGGTCCGAGCGATCACGACCGCACCGCGCTGACGCTGGTCGCCGACGTCCATCGCGAGCCGTCGGTGCTGCCGGCTTGCCTCAACCACCGCAGCGACCTGATCGGCAACCTGATCCTGCAGACCGGCATCCAGCGCACCTGGGGCTTCCTGCTCTCGGCGCGCTACCCGCGCGCGACGCCCGCCGAGGCCGTCATCAAAGCGCTCGATCAGCCGCCGAGCCAGGATCAATTCGGCCCGATGGTGCGCGCGCTCGAGAAGATTCGCGCGCCCGAGATCGCCGGCGCGCTGACGCAGTTCTATCTCCGCCTGCCCGACGAGCAGCGCGCGACCTTCCATCCGCTGCTGCAGCTGCACCGCAAGGCGCTCAAGGAGCATCTCGACCAGGCGCGCAGCAGCCTCGACCCGGCCACGCACGTCGTGCTGTCGACCTTGATCGGCACGCCACCGGCCGACATCGTCGCGACCCTCGAAGGGCTCGATCACGCGGCGCGCGTGCGTGCGGCCGCCCAGCTGGTCGATCACGAGGACATCATGCGCATGCTGCCGTGGCACGCGTGGCTCGACTCGGCGCCTGAGATCTACGGCGCGGTCGCGGCCGACTTCGCCTCGAAAACCGGCATGCGCGAGCTCGCACCGAGCTTCCGCCGACTGCTCGATCAGGGCCCCCAGCCCTATCTGATCCGCACCCTCGGCGAGCTCGGCGACCGTGAGAGCGTGCCGCTCCTGACCCGCTATCTGCAGGCCGAGGAGACCCCGCTCGAGCCGATCCTGCTCGAGAGCCTCGGCCGCATCGGCGGACCCGACGCGCGTACCGCGCTGCGCGACGCCACCGGCTCGGGGCGCGCCCAGCGCGAGCGCATGGCGTATCGCGCCCTGGCGCGCTGCGCCACCGAGGAGGACGACGCGATCTTCCGCGATGCGGCCAACCACAACGATTGGTACATCCGCCTCAGCTGCGCCGAGGTTCTGGGACGCTTCTCGCGCCCCGAGAACCTGGCGGCCCTCGCGCAGCTGGCCGCCGATCCGGTGCCGATCGTCGCCCAGCGCGCGCTGTCGTTCCTGGAAGCCTGAGAGGGCGCAATCCTTGAATCGCGATCACGTTTCCATGACCCTCGAGGAGCTCGCGCTCTTCAACGAGCTCTTTTCGAGCCGTTTCGGTCTGCAGTTTCCGGAGCACAAGCGCGAGATCCTCGAATCGCGTCTGGCACCGCGTCTGCGCGCCAACCACGTGCAGCGCTATCTCGACTACTACCTGCTGCTGCAGTACGACCTGCTGCGCGAGCACGATGCGCTGGTCCAGGCGATCACCAACAACGAGAGCTACTTCTTTCGCGAGATCACCCAGTTCGAGGCGCTGCGCGACGAGTCGCTCGACGCCCTGCGCCGCGAGAGCGCCTCGCCGGGGCAGCTGCGCGTGCTGTCGGCCGGCTGCTCGTCGGGTGAGGAGCCGTACACGCTCAACATCTTCCTGCGCGACTTCAGCCGCGGCGCCGACGGCGACGACCTCGTCATCGACGCGGTCGACATCGACACCGAGCGCCTGGCCGCTGCCCAGCGGGCGATCTACCGACCGAGCTCGCTGCGCGCGCTCGACGACGAGCAGATCGAGCGCTACTTCACGCGCCGCGACGACGACACCTACGCGCTCCGTTCCCTCTACCGGCGCGGCGTGCATTTCTCGACCGGCAACATCCTCGACCGCGGCTCGCTGCGGCCGACGGTGCCCTACGACGCCGTGTTCTGCCGCAACGTGCTGATCTACTTCTCAGAGGCCGCGCTCAAGGCCACGATCGACAACTTTGCGCGCATTCTGCGCCCGGGCGGTCTGCTCTTCCTCGGCCACTCCGAGTCGATCATCGGTCTGACGACCACCTTCCAAGCCGAACGCATCGGCCAGTGCATCGGCTACCGCAGGATCTCGGATTGAAGCCCATTCGCGTCGTCGTCGTCGACGATTCCACCTTCATCCGCAAGGCCCTGGCGCGGATGCTCGGCGATCATGAGCGCATCGACTTCGTCGGCGATGCGGGCTCAGGTGAGGAGCTGCTGGCCAATCTCGAGACCTGGCAGCCCGACGTGATCACCATGGATCTCGACATGCCGGGCATGGGCGGTCTCGAGACCCTCAACCGGCTGACGGCGATTCGGCCGACGCCGGTGATCGTGCTCTCAACCCACACGGGCGAGGGCGCCCCGCTGACGATCGAGGCCCTGCACCGCGGCGGCACCGACTTCATCGACAAGCAGCGCTATTCGCTGGTCGACTTCGAGACGCTGCGCGGCGTGCTGCTGGAGAAGATCTTCCAGGTCACCGGCGCCAGCGCCGACGATGAAATCGACGAAGCACTGCCGACGCCCGACGACGCCCGCGCCGCCGATCTGGCCGCCGCCGACGCGTCGCGCTACGACACGCCAGGCCTCCTGGCGCG
>JBCCOR010000267.1:0-6928 GCA_039025295.1 Acidobacteriota bacterium | reverse complement strand
GCGTCGGCGACGGCGTCGGGCACGCGCGCCAGCGCCGCAAGCAGGACGTCGGCGCTGGCGCCGGGTGCGCGCGTCTCCTCGGTCAGATGCCGCCGCCAGGCGCGCGCGCCGGGCTGGCCGGCGAAGAGACCGAGCATGTGGCGGGTGATGCGCGGCAGCGGCAGGCCGCGGGCGCACCACGCGTCGACGTAGGGCAGCATCGCATCGACCACCGCCCGCCGGCTGCGCGGACGCGCGTCGGCGCCCGACGCGCCGAGCACGCGCGCGTCGGCGTCGGCGAAGAGATACGGATCGTCGTAGGCGGCGCGGCCGATCATGACCGCGTCGACGCCGGCGTCGAGATGCGCGTCGACCGCGTCGAGATCGCGCACGCCGCCGTTGGTCTCGATCCGCAGATGCGGCCGCGCGCGCTTGAGCTGCCAGACCTCGGGATGGCGCAGCGGCGGCACGTTGCGGTTCTCTTTCGGACTCAGGCCTGACAGCCACGCCTTGCGCGCGTGCACCGTGAAGCGGTCGCAGCCCGACGCCGCCACGACGTCGACGAAGCGCAGCATGTCCGCGTAGCGATCGCGGTCGTCGATGCCGATGCGGTGCTTGACGGTGATCGGCAGCGGCACGGCCGCGCGCATCGCGGCGACGCCCTCGGCGACGCGCGCGGGCTCGGCCATCAGGCAGGCGCCGAAGCGTCCCTTCTGCACGCGGTCGCTCGGGCAGCCGACGTTGAGATTGACCTCGTCGTAGCCGGCGTCGTACGCCAGGCGCGCGCAGGCCGCGAGCGCGCGCGGATCGTCGCCGCCGAGCTGCAGGGCGATCGGCTTCTCCGCCGGCGTGAAGCCGAGGAAGCGCTCGAGGTTGTCGCCGTGCAGCACGGCGCCGGTCGTCACCATTTCGGTGTAGAGCAGCACGCGCCGGCTGATCTGCCGCAGGAAGTAGCGGCAGTGGCGGTCGGTGCGGTCCATCATCGGCGCGACGCTGAGCCGATGGTTGCCGCCGCGCGGCAGGGTCAGCGTCTCCATCATGCGATCAAGCATAAACGCAGAACGGCCCCGCCGGCGAACCGTCGGGGCCGTGCGTCTGTGCGCGCGAGCGCGCGTCAGAAGCGACGACGCAGCACGAAGAGCGCGCCCAGAGCGATCAGCATCGCCAGCGCACCCAGGCCGTACGTGCCGGCGGTCGGGATGATCACCGTCGAGCCGACGCTCACCTGGCCGACGTTGTCGGCCGGCACCGGATCGGTCTGATCGGAGCTCACGACCGCGGTGTTGACGATGGTGGCGAATTCGTCGACGGTCACCGTCACCGTGCACGAGGAGGCGCCCGGCGCCAGGCTCGGGATCACGTAGGTCAGCTCAGGATCGACGAACGTGCCGCCGCAGGTGTCGCTGACGTAGGTCACGCTGTCGGTCGGCAGGGTGTCGACCACCGTCACATTGGTCGCCGTGCCCGGCCCCGCGTTGCTCACGTCGAGCGTGAAGACGATCGTGTCACCGGGGCTGGCGATCGAGACATCGGCGGTCTTGGTCAGGGTCAGATCGGCCTCGACCGGACCGCTCACGGCGAGCGTGATGAAGCGCGCGCTGACGCCGGCGATCTTGGTCTCGACCAGCGCACCGGTGGTGCGATCGAGCTCGTGCACGCCGCCGCCGTTGGTGGTCAGCACGTTGCCGTTGGCCAGCTCGTAGGCGCCGCGGTAGCCGCCCAGGCCCGGATCGTCGAGCACGTTGACCACCGTGCCGTCGGGCATCAGCTCGATCACGCCCTCCTGGCTGCCGCCGAAGTTGGCCACCAGCAGGTTGCCGTTGGCCGCCTCGGCGACCTGCTCAGGGAAGTTGTCGATCGGGGCGACCTGGTTGAGGAAACCGCCGCTGAGGTCGTAGGCGAGCAGGTTGTCGCTGTTGATGCCCGGCACCAGATAGCCGGTGGTCGTGCCCGTGCGCAGCAGGACGTCGAACGGTGAGGCGAGGCCGCCGGCGCCGTTGGCGATGAGGTTGCCGATGAAGGTGCCGCTGTCGTCGAAGGTGGCGATGGCGTCGGCGTTGGCGCCGCCGCCGACGCTGACCGCGAGGCGGCCGACCGACGACAGAGCGATGCCGCGAACGTTGTCGAGAATCGCCGTGTTGACGCCGCCCGCCGGCGCGAAGAGGCCGATGAAGTTGCCGTCGAGGTCGTATTCCAGGACGGCGTCCTCGAGCTGATCGGACACGAAGATCGACTGGCCGTCGGCCGACAGGATCGCCTCGATCGGCGTCGACAGGTTGGTCGGATCGGACGGCACGAAGTCGGCATCGACCAGATCGCCGGTGGCCGGGTCGAAGGCCATGATGCGGTCGTTGGTCGACTCGGGGATCAGCAGCACGCCGGAGGTGCCGAGCAGCGCGCGCGCCGCGGCGCGGGCCACCGGATCCGGGGTCGGCAGCGTGGTCGCCCGCTCCGGCTCGATGCCGGTGCGCTCAGCTTCGATCTCGGCCGGCGTCGCGGCGGTGAGCGGCAGCGCCACGAGCGCGGTCAGGGCAGCGGCCGCAGCGACCGTGCGCAGACGAGACGTGAAAGAAACGGTCATGGGTGAGGAACTCCTTGTGGTGGACGAAACGAAGATCGTCCGCGCATCAGGCGGGACGCACGGACGAGGATTTCAACATCGATCAAAAGGTTTAGGCCTGTGATTTGCTGCGCTGCAGCCATGGCTTGCGCTCGAAGTACGAGCGCGTCAGCTTGACGACCACGCCCGAGAGCAGGACCAGGGCGAGCAGGTTGGGCAGCGTCACCAGACCGAGGGCGATGTCGCCGAGGGTCCAGATCGTGCTCAAGCTGGTCACCGCGCCGACGAAGTGCATCAGCACGAAGATCACCTTGAACGGCAGGATCGCCTTGTGGCCGAAGAGGTAGTTGCTGCAGCGATCGCCGTAGTAGCTCCACGAAATCGCGGTCGAGATGGCGAAGAGCAGCACGCAGAGCAGAACAATGTAGCCGCCGATCGAACCGAGCGTGCGCTCGAACGCGAGCTTGGTCAGCGGCGCGCCGTTTTCGACCGCGCCGCCGTAGAGCGTCTCGTAGACGGTGCCGTCGGTGGCGACCGCCTGGCCGGCGATCGGCTCGAGCACGCCGGTGAACGGCTGGGTCATGTCGGCGTCGACGAAGAGGCGATCGACCGCGACCTCGTGCCAAGCGTACTGCGGACCGTCGGGCGGCTGCAGGCCGTCGCGGATCTGGATCGCGTCGGGCGTGGCGACGGTCGAGACCGCGCCGTCGTCGGCGATCTCGACGTACGACACGTCGCCGCCGAAGCTCAGCGGGGTGGGCACGCGGTCGTCCCACACGCCGGTGGTGAGAATCACGAGGCCGGTCATCGTGCAGATCACGATCGTGTCGATGAACGGCTCGAGCAGCGCGACGACGCCCTCGGAGACCGGCTCGTCGGTCTTGGCGGCGGCGTGCGCGATCGGCGCCGAGCCCTGGCCGGCCTCGTTCGAGAACAGGCCGCGGCGTACGCCCCACATCATCGTCACCAGGAAGGCGCCGACGCCCGTGCCGGCGACGCCGGCGGTCGGGTTGAACGCCTCGCGCAGGATCAGGCCGAAGGTCGGCACGATGGCGCTGGCGTTGAGCACCAGAATCACCAGCGCGCCGAGCAGATAGATCGTCGCCATCGTCGGCGCGAGGATGCCGGTGACCGCGCCGATGCGCTGGATGCCGCCGAGGATGACCGTGCCGACGATCGCCGCGGTGATCAGACCGGTGATCCACATCGGCACGCCGAACTCCGCGAACATGGTGTCGGCGACGGTGTTGGCCTGGACGCTGTTGCCGGTCAGGAACGAGGTCACGATCAGCATGGCGGCGAAGAACATCGCCAGCGGCTTCCACTTCGGTCCGAGACCGTGCTCGATGTAATACATCGGACCGCCGGAGACCGTACCGACCATCGCAGCGCTCTCGCCCGTGCCCGCCTTCTCGACCTGCCGGTAGTTGAGCGCCAGGGTGACCTCAGAAAACTTGACCGCCATGCCGAGAAACGCGGTGATCCACATCCAGAAGAGCGCGCCCGGACCGCCGAAGTGGATCGCGATCGCCACGCCGGCGATGTTGCCGATGCCGACCGTCGCCGACAGCGCCGTGGTCAGCGCCTGGAAATGCGAAACGTCGCCGGGCTCGTCGGGATCGTCGTAGCGGCCGGTGGCCACAGCGAAACCGTGGGCGAGCCGAGACAGCTGGATCAGGTTGAGGCGGATGGTCATCAGCACGCCCGTACCGAGCAGTGCGATGACCAGGAACGGAATCGTCTCGGCGCCCACCGGAATGCCGGAGCTCCACACCAGGTGCTCGACAAAATCGACGATCTGCGCAAAAAGGTCCATCGGATCTCCCGTGTTTCGAGATCGCATGGCGATGCGCGCCGCGCGTGGCCGCGCGATGGGCGGCTGGCAAGGCGAGGCGGTTCGAACAGTCGGCGCTCAGCCTTTATGCGATCGGTAACGCGTCGTTGTCTATCACGCCCGCCGCGACACGCGCAAACCGTCGTATCCTCCATCGATCGTTGCCGCATAGCCGCCGACGCTCGCGCGTACTTGGCTTCGATCGCTCGTTTTCCCTGCACCTGAACGCCTGCCGCCACACGAAGGCCGCATCCGCCGGCCGAGGAGCCTCTGCACCATGACCACCCTGCCGTTCTTCTTCACCGTCAACCAGCAGACCGCCGCGGTCGTGCAGCGCCTGGGCAAATTCGACCGCATCGCCACCTCGGGGGCGCATTTCAAGATGCCCTTCACCGAGGCCGTGGTCGGCCGCGTCAGCCTGCGCGTGCGCCAGCTCGACGTCGAGGTCGAGACGAAAACGCTCGACAACGTCTTCGTCAAGGTCATGGTGTCGGTGCAGTACTACGTGCTGCCCGACAAGATCTACGAGGCGTTCTACAAGCTCGACAATCCCGAGCAGCAGATCACGTCGTTTGTCTTCGACGTCGTGCGCGCGCGCGTGCCGCTGATCAAACTCGACGACGTCTTCGAGAAGAAGGACGACATCGCCAACGCGGTCAAGAACGAGCTGACGCAGGTGATGGACGACTTCGGCTACGGCATTCTCAAGACGCTGGTCACCGACATCGATCCCGATTCGAAGGTCAAAGACGCGATGAACGAAATCAACGCCGCCCAGCGCATGCGCGTCGCGGCCACCGACAAAGGCGCGGCCCAGCGCATTCTCAAGGACACGCAGGCCGAGGCCGAGGCCGAGAGCAAGGCGCTCTCGGGCAAGGGCATCGCCGACCAGCGCCGGGCGATCATCGACGGCCTGCGCGAGTCGGTCGACGAGTTCCAGCGCTCGATCCCGGGCGCCTCGCCGCAGGACGTGATGAACATCGTGCTGATGACGCAGTACTTCGACACCCTCAAGGAGCTCGGTTCATCGTCGCGCAACAACACGATTCTGGTGCCGCACTCGCCGGGCGCGGTGTCGGATCTCGCCAACCAGTTCCGCGAGGCGATGCTGACCACGCAGGCGACGGCGGACGACGCGTAGCCGCCGCCGCGGCGGCGCTGGCGATCGCGCGCGGCCTGGTGCATACTCCGCGGCCGGAGCCCGTTTCCCCGACGCACCGCCGCCTCGACGCACCACCGCACCGGACGCCATCCCCATGACCGAAGCCGCCATCCCGCCCGATCCGTCCTCGCCATCGTCCGACGCCCGCCGCTGGACGGCCGGCATCCTCGGCGCCACCGGCAGCGTCGGCCAGCGCTTCGTCGCGCTGCTCGCCGACCATCCGTGGTTCGACGTCGTCCATCTGGCCGCGTCGTCGCGCTCGGCCGGCCGGCCGTACGCCGACGCCGCGCACTGGCTCGGCGACGCGACGCTGCCTCCGGCGATCGGCGCGCTGACGGTGCACGAGGCCCATCCCGACAGCCTGCCCGCGGGCGCCGCGCCTCCCGACGTCGTTTTCTCGGCCCTCGGCAGCGCGCAGGCGCGCGCGCTCGAGCCGGCGTGGGCGCGCGCGGGCGCGGCGGTGATCTCCAACGCCAGCGCCTACCGCATGGCCGACGACGTGCCGCTGCTCATTCCCGAGGTCAACCCCGACCATCTCGCGCTGATCGATCGTCAGGCCTACGGCGACGGCTTCATCGTCACCAACCCCAACTGCGCCACGGTCGGCCTGGTGTGCGCGCTCGCGCCGATCACGCGCCGCTTCGGCCTGACGACCGTCCGCGTCACCACGCTGCAGGCGGTGTCGGGCGCGGGCTATCCGGGCGTGGCGTCGCTCGACATTCTCGGCAACGTCGTACCGTGGATCCGGGGTGAAGCCGACAAGCTGCACACCGAGCCGCAGCGCATTCTGGGCGCGCTCGACGGCGATCGCGTGGTGCCGGCGTCGTTCGTCTCGTCGGCCCAGGTGACGCGCGTGCCGGTGCGCGACGGCCATCTGCTGAGCATCGACGTGGAGACCGAGCGCCCGGTCGACGTCGACGCCGCGGCCGAGGCGCTGACGACCTACGCCAGCCCGATCGCCGATCTCGACCTGCCCAGCGCGCCCGCGCGTCTCGTGCATCTCGCCGCGGATCCCGATCGTCCCCAGCCGCGCCTCGACGTCGACCGCGGTCGCGGTATGACGGTCACGGTCGGCCAGCTGCGGATCGATCCGCTCGGCGCGCTCCGCCTGGTCGCGCTGGTGCACAACACGCTGCGCGGCGCGGCCGGCGCGGCGGTGCTCAACGCCGAGCTGCTCGCGCGACGCGGGCGGCTGTCCAAACAGCGCTAGGGCGTCGCCGCCGTCCCGCGGGCCGCCAGCGCGGCGCGCAGCTGCACCGTCTCACGATCCCGCTGCGCACTGCGGCGCGGAACCGACGGCCCCAGCTCGCTCATTCAAAGTGCGAGCAAATTTCTCAGGGCTCCGGGCGGCATCGCCGGGCAGATCAACAGTCCGCCGCCGACGCCTCGCGCG
>JBCCOR010000266.1:0-6942 GCA_039025295.1 Acidobacteriota bacterium | reverse complement strand
GGCCGTCGACGGCGAAGCGCGCGATCGGCCGGATGGCGCTGCCGCCGGCGTCGAGTCCGCGCCACAGCGGCGCCGTGCCCCAGCCCCAGCCGCTGACCGCGCCCAGGCCGGTGACGACGACGCGGCGCGCGTCGGTGCCGCGATCGACGCCACTCACGACATCACCCGATCGGCGGCGTGCGCGGCGGTCACGCGCGCGGCGTGCTGGCGCGCCAGATGGCGCAGCGCGGCGCGGTCGAGCTTGCCGCGGTCGGTGTAGGGCAGGCGCTCGAGGCGATGCAGATCCGGGCGGCGGACGGCCTGCGGCGCGCGCGGCAGGGGCCAGCGATCGGCGACGACGAACGCCACCGCGCGCTCGCCGCGGGCCGGATCGGGCAAACCCACCACCGCCGCATCGCGCACGCCGCCGAGCGCGCGCAGCGCCGCCTCGACCGCCGGAATCGGCACGCTGCGGCCGGCGATCTTGAGCACGTCGGTGCGCCGACCGGTGAGCCGCAGGCGACCGCTCGGCGTCCACGCGGCGAGATCGCCGGTGACGACCGCCGGCGACGGCTGCGCGTCGACCGAACCGTCGTCGCGCAGCACCAGCCGGCGGTTGGCCGCCGAGCGCACCCGCACCGCGCCGTCGTCGTCGAGCGCGACGTCGACGCCGGGCAGCGGCACGCCGACCGTGCCGGCCGCTTCGCCCATCTCGGGCGCGCGCTCGAAGGTGATGCCGCCGGTCTGGGTCGAGCCGTAGAAATTGTGCAGCGGCCGGCCGGACGCGGCACAGAACGCCGAGGCCACCGCCGGCGCGAGCGCGCCGCCGGCGCAGATCGCGCGCCGCAGCGGCAGCGCGTCGGGCCACGCGACGACGCTCAGCGCGCGCGCGATCGGCGGCACGGTCGGCAAGACGGTCGCACCGTGGCGCGCCAGCGATCGGACGATGCCGCCGGGATGCCTGCCGCGGGTGAGGATCAGCGGCGTGCCGAGGGCGAACAGCGACAGCGCGCCGCTGTCGAAACCGTAGGAATGGCTCAGCGGCACGCCGAGCAGCACGCGGTCGTCGCCGCCGATCGCCATGCCGCGGGCGATCTGATCGATGCCGCTGCGCAGCGCCTCGAGATCGTAGCCCGCCCCCTCGGGCCGGCCCGTGGTGCCGGAGCTGCGCTTGATCAGCGCGAGCGACGCGGGCAGATCGGGCGCGTCGGTTGCGCGCGGCAGCTGCGCGCACGCGAGCCCGTCGTCGAGCGGCGCGATCGCGGACATCGGCGCGCCCGTCGACGACCAGGCGGCCGTCTGCTGCGCGTCGACGATCATCCGGGTGACGCCCCAGCGGGCGCAGTCGGCCGCGATCGTCATCGGTGAACCGGCCGCCGTCGCATCGAAGAGCACCAGCGCGGCGTCGGGCGTGCGCAGCACCGCCAGCGTCGCGACCAGGAACGCGGGCCGGTTGGTCAGCATCAGGCCGATCGGAGCCGCGCCGTCGCCGCCGGCGCGCGTCGTCGGCCGCAGCGTCGCGAGGCGCCGGCGCAGCGCGTCGGCCCCGCGGTCGAGCTGCGCGCGGGTCAGCGACGCACCGCTGGCTTCGTCGAGCACAGCGAGCGCCTGCGGGCGATCGCGGACGTGACGATCGAAGGCGTCGAGCAGTGGAAGTGAGGGATCGATGGCATTCATGGTCCGGGCGGATTGATTCTGCCACGGATCGGGGACGGTTCGCCGCACGGCGGCGGCGGGTGCGCGGGGCCGCGCCGGACCCGGCGGCGCACGATGATAGTCTGGAGGAGATGGCCACGCACCGATCGTCCACGCTTCGACGGCCCGCGTCTGCGCTACCGCGCGCGCGACCCCAGTCTGACAAGTTCCAGTCTGACAAGTTCACGTCCAACCCGTTGCTGACCGACGCGCGCCAGCGCGACCGCGCCGGCCTTCCCCACCCGCGCCCGGCGCAGCGCCCTCGGCCGCGTCTGGCCCGCGCACTGATGCTGCTCGTCCTGCTCGCCGGCCTGCCGGGACTGGTCGCCGACGTGCGCGCCGACGTCGACGCGCCCGACCCGGATCCGGGCCTGTGGGCACCGACGACGCTCTCGCTGCTCGACTACAACCGCCGACAGTGCGAGGGCATCGCCCAGCGCCTCGTGGTCCACTGGCATCAGGCGATTCAGCAGCATAACGCCAGCAGCCTGGCCAGCCCGACGTCGCCAGCCACGCCGCCCAGCGCCGAGCCTGCCGGGCCGCTGACCGCCGAGCAAGAAGAACGCATCGCGCGCGACTACGTGCTGCACAACACGGTTTCCGATCTCGCCGCCGCGCGGACCGCGGCCGACCTGATCAACGAATTCATGCCGAACGCGCGCCGCGAAATTGGCACCGAGACGGTCGCCTCGATGCAGCGGCTGTTCGACGTCCAGACCAAGCTGTGCGACCTGATCGCCGCGCCGACCGGCACGCTGATCCCCTTCCAAACCCAGGTCGACGTCCTGCTCTCGCGCATCGACACCGAGGAAGGCGAGCTCGGTCGCCTGCTGGTGGTCGACGACAGTCGCCTCGAATCGCTGCTGGCGCCGTATCTGGTGCCGATCCGCTCCGCCGGCGTCAGCGCCGAGGGCGAGCTGCGGGCGTACTTGGCGAGCCTGGTGCCGCCACCGAAGGAGCCGACCATCGGCGAGAAGCTCGCGGTATGGCATAACTACTACAGTGGCGCGGCGCGGCCGACCAAAGAGGCGCTCGGACGGCTGCTGCGGGCCCGCAATGCGGGCGACACGCGCACGCTGCGCCAGGCGTGTCGCGATCTGGCGTCGTCGGTGGTGATCCTGCTCGACGACCGCAGCGCCCTGCGCGGCGCGCCGCCGGAGGTGCCGATCGGCGATTCCCTCCAGCGCGCCTACATGAACCTGCGCAGCGTGGCGACCGCGTGCAACGCTGGTCGCTTCCGCGAGGTCGACAAGCACATGACCACCGCGCAGCAATACCTAACGCTGGCGGCGCGCCACATGCGGCCGTATCAGCTCAACCCCTGAGCGCGCTGACGCGCCGCAGGCCCGCGCGACGCGCTCAGGCCCGCAGGGCTTCGGTCAGGCTCTCTTCGGTCAGGCGCCAATGGCTGTCGTGCCACTGCACCTCGCCGTTGCGCACCAGGATGGCCTGCGGCGACTCGTGCTTGACCGCCAGCCGCTCCGCCAGTGCTTTCGACGTCGGCCGCGCGCGCTGCACTTCGATCAGCGTGAAGCGCACCGGATCGTTCTCGGTGCGGCCAGCGACAACCGCCTGATACGCCTGGTAGGCCGCCAGCGAGATCGGACAGGTCAGGCTGTGCTTGAAGAAAAGCACCGGCTGCTCGTGAGATTGCTGGATCCAGCCGTCGATCGCGTCGGGTTCAGTGATCTTTTCCAGTCGGCTCGAGGCCACCGCGGTGTCTTGACTCATGGTACGTTTCTCCTGGTTGTGGCACAGCGGGCGCCGTCGCGATCGCGAGCTGCATCGCAGCGTGCCGTGGCACAGTGTATCGTGACGCGGCACCGGGTTCGCGATGTGCGTCCGGCCGGTGTATCGACCGCGCGCTCGGCACCCACCTACCGATGCGATGCGCGCAGCGCCCGCGCCGTTTCACGGCCGCCGCCCTGCCCCCCGATGAACGACCCACGCAGCGTCCGCCGCGCGGACGTACGCCGTTGACCCGTCCGATCGTTTGGAGAGCTTTCTGTATGACGACCCGGCATCCGCTGTCCCCCGTTCCGTTTGGCCGTCCCACCGCGTTCGCCGCGCTCCTCTTCCTGGTCGCGCTGCTGCTCGTCGCCTGCGGCGGCAGCGGCGGCGACGCGCCGGCACCCGCGCCGCAGGCCGCACCCGCACCGCAGGCCGCGCCGACCGGCGGATCCGCACCGACCGCGGTGTCGTCGCGCGGCACGGCCGTCGACGGCGGCGCCGGACAGCCGAGCGCCGCGGCCGACGGCGTGATCGACGCCCCCGGCGCGGTCTTCGCCCTGCCCACCGGCTGGTCCTCTGAACCGCAGGCTTCGTCGATGCGACTGGCGCAGGCGTCGATCCCCGGCGCCGACGGCGCCGCGCAGCTGACCGTGTTCCACTTCGGCGTCGGCGGCGGCGGCTCGGTCGACGACAACCTGCAGCGCTGGATCGGCCAGGTCGAGGCGACCGCGGCGCCGACCCGCGAAACCCTCACCGAAGGTCCGTTCCGCATCACCTGGATCGACGTCGAAGGCACGATCAAGCCGAGCACGATGGGTGTCGGCCCAACCACGCCGCAGCCCGGCAGTCGACTGCTCGGCGCGGTCGTCGAGGGCGCCGGCGGTCCGTGGTTCTTCAAGGCGACCGGACCGGCGCAGACCCTCGCCGATGCGCGCGCCGACTTCCTCACCATGCTGACCAGCGCAACGCCCAAGCCGTGATCAAACCGCCCGCGCGCCCTGCCCGCCGTGCGCATCGCGGCGCCCCGCGCGCCGCCGCGCTCGCCCTCGTCGCTGCGCTCGCCGCCGGCCCGCTCGTCGCTGACGATCCGCGCACCGCCGACGTCGCCGCAGCCGAGACGATCGGCGTCGACGGACGCCTGACGATGAAGCAGATCATGGCCGATCCCGACTGGTTCGGGCGCGCACCGCAGCAGCCGTACTGGGCCGAGGACGGCCGCGCGATCTACTACCGGCAGAAGCGCATGGGCGTGCGCGACCGGGATCTCGTCCGCCTGCGACTCGACGCCGAGGGCCGTCCCGTCGGCGCGCCCGAGACCCTCGACGCGGCCGCCACCAGCCTGGCCGACACCCGCGGCGTGTACAGCGCCGACCGCAGTCACAAGCTCAGCGTCCGCCACGGCGATCTCTTCCTCACCGATCTTCGTCCCGACGTCCCCGCGGCCGAGCGCCTGCGCCAGCTCACGCGCACGGTCGACAGCGAGCGCAGTCCGCAGTTCCTCAACGACGGGCGCATCGCCTTCCAGCGCGGCGAGACGCTCTTCGTGCTCGATCCCGCGAGCGGACTGATCAGCCAGCCCGCGGAGATTCACTTCGCCGACGACCCGGCCGACGAGCCGCCCGACGACGACTACCTGAGCGCGCAGCAGCGCCGCCTGTTCGTCACCGTGCGCGACGAGCTCGCCGAGGTCACACGTGCGCGCGAAGAAGCGCGCGACGCGCGCGAGAGCGACGCCACCCGTGTGCCGCCCGCGTTCTATCTCGGCAAGAAGGTCGAGCTGCTCAGTCAGACCCTGGCACCCTCCGGCCGCTGGCTGCTGGTCGTCACCCGCCCGGCGACGGCCGAGGACGGGCGGCGCGATCAGATGCCCAACTACATCTCACCCGACGGCTACGTCCGCGTGCGCGACGTGCGACCGAAGGTCGGTACCGGCGACGGCAGCGGGCATCAGCTCCTCGTGCTCGATCTCGAGCGCGGTACCCGCACCGAGGTCGATCTGTCGTCGCTGCCCGCCATCACCGAGGATCCGCTCGCGGACGTCCGCACCGAGGGCGAAGCGTTCCTCGCCGAGCAGGCCGCCGCCGCGGGCGACGACGACGCGACCGAGGCCGACGGCGCCGAAGCCGCGAACGACAGCGACGAGGCGACCGCGGGCGACAGCGGCGAAACCGGCACGCCCCGCGCGGTCGAATTCGAGCTCCGCGCCTGGCATCCGGACGGCGATCAGCTCGCGATCCAGGCCCACAGCGTCGACAACAAAGACCGCTGGACCCTGCTCGTCGACCGCGACGGCGCGGCCCGCACGATCCACCATCTGCGCAACGTCGACGGCTGGATCAACTGGCACTACAACACCATGGCCTGGCTGCCCGACGGTCGCCTGTGGTTCCTGTCGGAAGAAAGCGACTACGCGCATCTCTATCTGTGGACGCCCGACGGCGCGGGCGCGGGCCGCGTCGACGCGCTGACGCGCGGTGCGTTCGTGGTCAACGAACCGACCGTCACCGACGACGACCGCGCGATCGTCTTCCGCGCCAACGTTACGCATCCGGGCGTCTACGAGCTCTATCGCGTGGCGCTGCCGGCCGCCGGCGCGCCGCCAGCGCGCGCGACCGACGCGCCGCAGGCACTGACCGCGCTCGGCGGCTGGAACGAGGGCGTGCCCTCGCCCGACGGACGCTGGCTGCTGATCACCCACAGCACGACCACCCGGCCGCCCGAGCTCTATCTGCAGCGCGCCGAGCCCGGGGCGCAGGCCGTGCGCCTGACCGAGACCGTCACCGACGCGTACGCGCGGCTGCCGTGGCAGGCGCCCGAGATCGTCGCCGTGCCCTCGACCCATCAGGATCGCCCGGTCTACGCCCGGCTCTATCGGCCGACCGGCGCCGCGGCGAATCTCAAACGCGCGGCCGACGGCACCCTCCCGGCGGTTTTCTTCATCCACGGCGCCGGCTATCTGCAGAACGCCCATGCCGGCTGGTCGGGCTATTTCCGCGAAACCATGTTCCACAACCTGCTCGCCCAGCACGGCTACGTGGTGCTCGATATGGACTACCGCGGCTCGCGCGGCTACGGCGCGAGCTGGCGCACCGCGATCTACCGCCAGATGGGCACGCCCGAGGTCGAAGATCTCGCCGACGGCATCGACTGGCTGGTGGCCGAGCACGGCGTCGACCGCGATCGCATCGGCGTCTACGGCGGCTCGTACGGCGGCTTCCTGACCTTCATGGCGATGTTCAAGCGCCCTGAGCTCTTCGCCGCCGGCGCGTCGCTGCGGCCGGTCACCGACTGGGCCCACTACAACCATCCCTACACCGCGAACATTCTCAACACGCCCGAGGTCGATCCGGTGGCCTACGCGCGCAGCTCGCCGATCGAATTCGCCGACGGCCTGGCGCGTCCGGTGCTCATCTGCGCCGGCATGCAGGACGACAACGTGCTCTTCCAAGACACCGTCCGGCTGGTGCAGCGCCTGATCGAACTCGAGAAAGAAGATTTCGAAACCGCGATCTATCCGATCGAGCCGCACGGTTTTCG
>JBCCOR010000265.1:0-6943 GCA_039025295.1 Acidobacteriota bacterium | reverse complement strand
GGTGCGTCCGCCAGCGCGTCGGCGCGCAGGCGCGCGGCGATGCCGCGGCGTACGAGCATGCGGGCGTCTTCGGGACGCAGCGCGAGATGGCGGGCGATGCGCGCGTCGACCGCGTCGAGCGTCGTCGTCACGTCGGCCGCGTCGCGTGCGCCCAGGCGCTGCAGCTGGACGTCGAGCAGCTCGAAGTCGACCACCGCGCGGGTGACGAAGAAGTTGGTCGTGACCGCGGCGACGGCGGCATGATGCGCCCGCGCTCGCGGCAGGATGAGCGCGACCGCGACGTCGATCGGCGCGTCGGGATCGAGGCGTCGCTCGTGCAGCAGCCACTTGAGCGAGAGCGTCTCCAGATCGAGGCTGCGCATGTGCGTGGCGATGGGATCCTGAACGTCCGGATGGGCCCGAATGCGCCCGAGCATCGCGCGTCCGCGGTCGAGCAGCGCGGTCGGATCCTTGCCGCGGACGATGGCGCTGCGCGAGGCGTTGAGCAGAACCTGCAGCATGTCGTCAGCGTACTCCGCTTCGTTCGGGTGCAGCTGCATGGCGCGCTCGATCAGCGCGATCGACTCCTGTACCTGCGTGGAGTGGTTGAGGCCGTTGTAGAACTGATGCATCGTGTGCAGGCCGATGACCAGCGCCAGCGACACGTAGCCCTCGGCGTCGTCCGGCGCCAGGGCGAGCGCGCGCCGATGATGATGGATGCTGCGCTGGACGGCGTCGAGGAACTCGCGCCCGTGCTGGACGCGGTAGAGCGCGTCGGTGCCGTTGAGACCGGCGAGCGCGCGGTGGACCGCGAGCACGTCGCTGTGGACGGCGATCACCCGGCGCATGGCGTCGTTGCCGAGGCGCACGGCGAGCGACGGCTCGGTGCCGGCGAAGGTGGCGTAGAGCGCCTTGGCGCTGTACGACGCACCGATGCGGGCGAGCAGCAGCGGATGGTCGGGCAGCTGCAGCAGCGCGCGCCGGTGCGACTGCACCGCGAGGTCGATCCACGGCCGTGGATCGCCTTCGCGGCGCCACCAGCTGATCAGCCGCGAGCGCTGGAAGAGCGCATCGCCGCGCAGCCACGCGATGCGGGGATTGTCGGGCGCGCGCGCCGCCGCGTGGTCGAGCTGCAGCAGGGCGCGGTCGAGCGCATCACCGCGCACGTCGAAGCTGCCGCGCGAGTAGCGCTGGGCGGCCCACAGGATTGCGGTCTCGGCGTCCATCAGATATGGCTTGGCCGGCTGGTCGTCGAGGGCGATGGCGGCGCTGCAGTGGGTTTCCGCCGCGTGGCGCCGGGCGTCAAGGGCGTCGAGATCGCCGCGTTGCACGCTCAGCCGCAGGCGCGCGCGCTCGACCGCGCACAGCCCGACGTAGGCTTTGGGCTCGCTGGCGGCGCGGGTCAGCGCCTGCTCGAAGGCCGCCGTCGCGGCGGCGTAGACCGTTTCGGCCTCGGCGAAAGCGGCCTGCACGGTGAAGCTCTCGCCCTGGCGCAGCAGGACCTGACCGCGCAGCAGGTCGGTTTCGTGCAGCCACGGCGCCCGCTGCTGCGCGCGCTCGGCGGCGATCAGCGCGGCGTCGAAGCGCTCGGTGTGCAGCGCCAGCAGCGCCTCGATGTAGCCGACCGGCACCGACGGCGCGCCGCGGGCGGCGTCGAGCGCGTCGAGCAGCGGCTGGCGATGATGCTGATGCGCGGTCTCGACCGCGGCGCGCTGGAGCGCGGGATCGAATTCGGCGCGCGCCTGATCGAGCGCTTCGGCGTAGCGGTGACTGCGGGCCAGCGCGAGATCGTAGGCGACGTCGGGCCGACGATGGCCGAGTGCCCACGCCTGCTCGAGATGATCGAGGGCGGCGTCGCGTCGGTCGATGGCGAGCTGACCGTGGCCGATCGCGGCGTGCGCCGGTCCGTGCGCGGCGCGCGGCAGCGCGGGCAGCTCGTCGATCAGCAGATCGATCTCGCGGGCGATCTGATGCTTGGCCCGGCCGAGATCGTGCGGCGCGCGCATGCGCTCCATGCGCATGTGCCAGCTCAGCGCGCGCGCCTGCTCGGCGTAGCGCTCGGCGTGGCGCTGATGGACGCTGCTGCGCCACAGCGTCAGCCCGACGACCAGGCTGACGATCGCAGCCGCCAGCGCGAGGACCATCGGTCGGCGCAGCCCCGTGCGGCGGACGAGGTTTTGCAGCGTCGACGGACTGCGGCGGTGGATCGGTTTGCCGTCGAGCACGCGTCGCAGCTCCTGCGACAGCGCGCGCGGGGTCGGGTAGCGGCGGTGGGGATCCTTGTCGAGGCAGCCGAGGATGATGTCTTCGAGATCGAGATTGCCCAGCGTGCGCGCCATGCCCGGCACCAGCGAGCGCGGGCGGCGCGGGCTGTCCTCGAGCGTGCGTCGAAGCAGCTCGACGTGGCTGTCTCCCTGGAAGACCGGCGTGCCGGTGATCACGCGATAGAGGATGGCGCCGAGCGCATAGACGTCGCCGCGGCGATCGGCCGGCCGATCGGGATGGCGGATGAGCTCGGGGGCGAGATACGGCGGCGTGCCGGAGAGCAGGCCGCCGATCGCCGCGCCGCGCTCGGCGCCGCGAAAGCGCGCCAGGCCGAAGTCGACCACCACCGGTCGCAGATCGTCGCTGGCGGTGCGCGCGACGAGGATGTTGTCGGGCTTGAGATCGCGGTGCAGGATGCCGGCCCGATGGGCGGCGTGGACGGCGTCGGCGATGTCGGCGACGAGCGCGACGCGGGTGCGCAGATCGAGCACGTCGCAGATCTCGTCGAGCGGCTCGCCGTCGATCAGCTCGAGCGCCAGGTAGGGACGCCCCTCGAGCTCACCGACGTCGTAGATGCGGCAGACGTTGGGATGATCCACCTGCGCGAGCAGCCGCGCCTCTTCGAGAATCAGCCGCAGATGCTCGGGATCGTCCGAGCGCGGGAACTTGAGCGCGACGTCGCGCCCGACCTGCGGATCGTAGGCCGTGAAGACCTCGGCCATGCCACCCGCGCTGAGCGGAATGGCCGTGCTGTAGCGATGAAGGCGATCGGTGGTCGAAGATTCCATGGGTTCGACACGATCGTACGTCCAGCGCCTTGTCGTTCGCCTTACGACGCGTCGCCGGCGACGAGGCCGTCGCGCCACGGTGCGATCTCGAGCGCCGTCCAGCGGTTGAGCGCGAGCGCGCGTTCCCAGCTTTCGGTCGCGCGCTGCAGGTCTGCCGTGCGCTGTGCCGACGTGCCATCCGCGGCATCGGCGCGCAGCCGCGCGACGATGCCGCGCCGCACGAGCATGCGGGCGTCGTCGGGACGCAGCGTCAGGAGACGTGCGATGCGTGCCTCGGCCGCGTCGAGCGCCGCGCGCGCGCGCGCGCGCGGCGTGCCGCGCAGGAGCTGAATGCGGGCGTCGATCAGCTCGAAGTCGACCAGGGCGCGGATGACGAAGAAGTTGGTCGTGACCGCGCTGACCACCGCGTGGTGCGCGCGCGCGCGCATCAGCGCGCCGTCGATCGACGCGTCCGCGCCGTCCGGCTGCTGCAGCAGCCACTGCAGGGTGAGCACCTCGAGATCGAGCCCGCGCATGTGGGCGGCGACGGGATCGTGGAATTCTGCGCTTTCGAGCAGTCGTTCGAGCGCTTCGCGACCGCGTGCCAGCATCGCGCTCGGATCCTCGCCGCGCGCAACGTCGGCGCGCGCCGCGTTCAGCACGGCCTGGATCATGTCGTCGTGGTACTCGCCCTTGTCCGGGCGCAGCGCGATCGCGCGTGCGATCATCGCGATCGATTCCTGCCGCTGGGCAGCGTAGTGCAGGCCGCTGTAGAGGTTGTGCCGCAGGTGCAGCCCGATCATCAGGCCGAGGGAGGCGTAGGCCTCCGCGCTGTCCGAATCGAGACGCACCGTGCGCCGATGATGATGAATGCTGCGCCGGGTGGCGTCGATGAACGATCGTCCGCTGCGCATGCGGTAGAACGCGTCGGTGCCGTAGAGCTCGGCGATCGCGCGATGCACCGCGAGCACATCGCGGTGGGTGGCGAGCACCCGGCGCATGGCGCCCGCGCCGAGGCGTACCGCGAGCGTGGGATCGGCGCCGGAGAACGCGGCGTAGAGCGCGTGGTCGCCGTAGGCCTCGCCGATGCGGGCGAGCAGCAGGGGATGATCGGGCAGATGCCGCAGCGCGCGCCGGTGGGCGACGACGGCGCGTTCGATCCACGGCCGCGGATCGCCCTCGCGTCGCCACCAGCTGATCAGCCGGGCGCGCTGGTAGAACGCGTCGCCCTGCAGCCACGCGACGCGCGGATCGTCGGGGTCGATGGCCGCGGCGCGATCCAGCTGCCGCATGGCGTGATCGAGCGCGTCGCTGCGTACCGCGCGATTGCCGCGCGGGAAGCGATGGCCCGCCCACAGGATGGCGGTCTCGGCGTTCATCAGGTAAGGCGCGATCGGTCGCGCGTCGAGCGCGATCGCGGCGTTGCAGTGGCGCGCTACGCGCTGGCGATGCGCATCGAGCGCTTCGACCTGCTCGCGCTGCACGGTCATGCGCATGCACGCCCGCTCGATCGCGCACAGGCCGACGTGGGCCTTGGGCTCACCGGGCGCGCTGGCCAACGCATCGGCGTAGGCGTCGGCGGCAGCGGCGTAGGCCGCCTCGGCTTCCGAGAACGCGCCGCGCAGTGCAAAGCTCTCGCCCTGGCGCAGCAGCACCTGACCGCGCAGCAGATCGGTTTCGTGCAGCCACGGCACCTGCTGCCGCGCGCGCTCGGCGGCGACCAAGGCGGCGTCGAAGCGCTCCGTGTGCAGGGCGAGCTGCGCTTCGACGTAGCCGACCGGCACCGAGGGCGCATCGCGGGCGGCGTCGAGGGCGTCGAGCAGCGGCTGGCGATGGTGCCGATGCGTGGCCTCGACCGCGGCGTGCTGGAGCGTCGGGTCGACCGCAGCGCGGGCGGCGTCGAGCGCCCGGGCGTAGCGATGGCTGCGCGCCAGCGCGAGATCGTAGGCGACGTCGGGGCTGCGATGGCCGAGCGCCCACGCCCGCTCGAGATGGTCGAGGGCGTCCTCGGGCCGGTCGATGGCGAGCTGGCCGTGACCGATCGCCGCGTGCGCCGGGCCGAGGGCGGCGCGCGGCAGATCGTCGAGCTGTGCGATCAGCGCGGCGAGACTCTGCCCGACGTGCTGCTTGGCCGGGCCGAGATCGTCCGCGGCGCGCTTGCGCTCCGTGCGCATGTGATCGCTCATGGCGTGCGCCTGCTCGGCGAAGGCGCGCGCGTGACGGCGCTCGACGGCCAGCTGGCGGCCGATCGCGACCGCGATCACGGCGATGGCGATGGCGAGCGCGAGCGTGACGGCGACCAGATGGCGCGGCGTCGCGCGTGGAAACAAGCGTCGACCGTCGCCGCTGCGCAGATGATCGCGCACGCGCTGACCGTCGAGCACGTCGCGCAGCGCCTCGGCGACGGTCTGCGCGCTGGCGTAGCGCCGCGCCGGATCTTTCGCCAAGCAGCCGAGCGTGATGACGTCGAGATCGCGATGGCCGAACGTCCGCGCCGGATCGATGCCGCGCGCGCTCGGTCGCCGCGGCGCGTCCTCGAGCGTGCGACGCAGCAGCTCGACGTGGCTGGTCGCGTCGAAGACCGGCACGCCGGCGATCGCCCGGTACAGGATCGCGCCGAGCGCGTAGACGTCGCTGCGCCGATCGGCGGGGCGCTCGGGATGGCGGATGAGCTCGGGCGCGAGATAGGGCGGCGTGCCCGAGAGCACGCTGTGAATCGGCGCGTCGCCGCCGGCGCTGCCGGTGCGCGCCAGGCCGAAGTCGACGACGACCGGCCGCAGATCGCCGCGGGCGGTGCGCGCGACCAGGACGTTGTCGGGCTTGAGATCGCGATGCAGGATGCCGGCCTCGTGGGCGGCGTGGACCGCCTCGGCGACGTCGGCGATGAGGGCGATGCGTGCGCGCAGATCGAGCCGGTCGCAGACCGCGTCGAGCGGCTCGCCGTCGACCAGCTCGAGGGCCAGATACGGCCGCCCCTCGAGCTCACCGACGTCGTAGATGCGGCAGACGTTCGGATGATCGAGCTGGGCGAGCAGGCGGGCTTCGTCGAGGATCCGCTGCAGCTGGGCGGGATCGTCGGAGCGCGGAAACTTGAGCGCGACGTCGCGGCCGACCTGAGGGTCGTGGGCCGTGAACACCTCGGCCGCGCCGCCCGCGCTGAGCGGGACGGCCGTGTCGTAACGATGCAGGCGCAGATGCTCGGATTCGTCGGTCATGCGCCGAATAGCGTATCGCGCCGAGCGCCGCCTGTCGGTCCTACGGCGTGCCGGTTGACGGTCGCTGGCTGAACGTCTGCAGCACGGGCAGCAGCTGCTGCTCGAGATCGCGGATCGAGCGATAGCGGAGGCATTTCTGGCCGCGCACGTCGAACGGCAGATCGTCGGGCAGCCCGCCGTCGTCGCCGCAGCGGACCACGAGCACGGTTTCGATGCCGCAGCCCCAGGCGTAGCCGACCTCGAGCATGACGTTGGGATTGGCGCCGGTCAGGTCGGCGACGACCACCCGCGCGCCCTGGATGCGCCGGTGGATCCAGTTGAGGATGTCGCCGGTGAAGATCGCCAGATCGGCGCGCTCGCACAGCAGGCCGGCCCGGTGGGCGGTTTTCTCGATGCCGTAGTGGAAGACGTCTTCCATATCTTCGTTGAACGGCATGGCGACGAAGACGCGCGGCTTGGCGTCGGAGGCTTCGCCGACGTCGATCCATGGGCTGCCGTGGGAGGCCGGCCGCGCGGCATCACCGGCGGTGGATCGCGGAAAGGGCGTGACCACCGCCGAGCCGCCGCGCGTGCGCGGCGTGTCCGGTTCGCCTTCGGCGCCGCGCGGCGACAGGGGGCCGAAGAGCGCGCCGATCACCGACGCGCCGATCAGCGGATCGCCCGAGACGTCGATCGGGAGGGGGTCGACCGGCACGTCCCGCGTCGCGTCGCCGTCCC
>JBCCOR010000264.1:0-6945 GCA_039025295.1 Acidobacteriota bacterium | reverse complement strand
CGCGCTCGCGCGCGCTGTCCACGCCGCATCCTTCCTGCGGTGGTCCTGGATGAGCGCGCAACCGGCACGACGCAGCGGTACCGCACCGATCTGCCATGACCGACCACCACGCTGGGTCGGGCCCGGCGCGTGACACGACCCCAAGATCCTGTGCTTGTCGCAGAAAACAAGCCTTGCTATGCTTCGGCTGTTCAAAATGTTGACACGGAGGTGATGTCTCAGCTCGCACACCCACTGCGCCCCACGGCCTGCCCGTCGCGCCACACGCGGCCCGACGACGACCACTTCGCGTGGAGATCCTAGGGCCAACGAAGCGCACGGCATGGTGAGCAGCGCCAATTCGAACCCACACACCCGAATGAATCTGAACGCTCTAGATTTCATTCATCAGGGGCGCAAGAGCGAACGCTGATCTGGCAGTCGCCGGCCTTTTGCCGCGATTGTCCACGCCGCGCACGACGGTCGTGCTCGGCACACCACCCGATTTGGAGAAGGAGATTTTCCGTAATGAAGAGGACAATTCTGGTCCTTGCTCTCACCGCCCTGCTGGCGCTGGGCGGCTCGGCTTTCGCCGAGATCTGCACCAACGACGCCGTTCCGGCGGCCTCGATGCTGATCCCGTACTTCGCGGTCGACTTCAGCGAAGACGGTTGCGCCGGTAGCGGCGTCACCACCCTGTTCTCGGTCAACAACGCTTCGGCCGCTCCGACCATCGCCCACGTCACCCTGTGGACGGACTGGTCGGTTCCGGTCATCGATTTCGACATCTACCTCTCCGGTTACGATGTCCAGACGCTGAACCTGCGTCAGATCTTCTGCGACGGCTCCCTGCCGGAGACCGGTTTCGGTGCCGCCGTCGGCGTTGCTGCGCCGGGTACGAACGAGGGTCTGTTCTCGCTGCCGAACGTTCCGTTCCCGAGCTGCAACAACAGCACCACCCCGGGTGACGGTCCGTACTACGCCAACCCGGCGATCACCAACATCCCGGGCCTGCTCGAGGTTCTGCAGAACTGGTTCACCGGCCAGGAAGCGCTGAGCTCGATCGCTGGTTCCGGCCAGCTCGGTGACACCACCGCCGTTGGTTACATCACCATCGACAACCTGACCGACTGCTCGCTCGAGTTCCCCGCCACCCCGGGCTACTTCACCTCGGGCATCGTCAGCAACGTCAACCAGCTGTGGGGCGACTTCTTCATCGTCGATCCGGCCAACGATTTCGCGCAGGGCTTCAACGCTGCGCATCTCGAGGCTGGCCCGGCGTCGGTCTTCGCCGATCCGCTGAACCCGAACGTGACCTTCTACGGCCGCTACAACGGCGCCACCGGCGTCGACCTGCGCGAGCCGCTCGGCACGACCTACGCGACCCGCTACGCCCTCGGTGGCGCGTTCAACGGCACGAACTACTTCATCTGGCGTGAAGGTAACGCCGACGCCAACTCGGTGCCGGTCGGTAGCGCCCCGTCGTGGTTCCCGCTGGACACCGCCAACCAGAGTGGCGCTGGCCCGATCATCATCTTCGATGAGGATGAGAACCCGATCGTGCCTGAGGTCTTCACCGGTCCGTCGAACCCGATTCCGCCCGACAACCCGGAGATCACCATTCCGTACGAGGTCAACCTCGTGAACGTCCGCACCGGCGCTGCCGCCGCTGGCGTCTTCGATGAGATCGCGACCGGTGACTTCGAGTTCGGCTGGATCTACATGAACCTGCAGAGCAGCCGCACCGTCTACGGCACTGGCTTCGGTCAGGCCTGGGTCGGCCAGCGCTTTGTCAACGATGGCCGCTTCAGCGCGGGTTGGGAGGCGATCAGCCTCGACACCTCGTGCATCGTGAGCTACACGGTCAACCCGGCTGGCCCGATCGCGGTCAACCCGGATGAGCCGATCCTCGTGCAGTAAGCGGATATCCGCCTGATCGACGCGCTTCGGCGCGCCGGTCACAGCAGGCCGGGAGATGCGAGCCAGTCTCGCACTCCCGGCCTTTTGTATTGTGGAATGGCGGCTGTGCCGTGAGATGTCCGTGCCGTGGGATCGCTGGGGGCGTAGAACAGCGAGCACGCTGCGTCGCAGCGCATGCGCGCAGGCCGTCGTACAGAGCCGTCGCCGATCGTGCCGTGCACGATTTGGCGTGTTTCGTACTTTCGATTGTAAGGAATTTTGCTACAATAGCATGAGCTAGTCCTCTTCACATTTCTACACGAGACTGTATGGGGTCAGTGACGCGTCGTCGCTCGACCGCATGGCAAGGAGGCCGTCTTCCTCATGGCTCACGTCGTCACGCGCCGGCTGGCGTTCGTTTTCCTCTTGATCGCTGGCATGGTGGCCCTGGCCGGGCCTGTAATCGCTGCCTGGGATCCCGAAAAGACGCCGGTTACGCCGGTTCCGGCCAGCCGCTGGGGCAACCTCGAACCGGGGCCGGTGCTGGGCGATACGACGTTTTTCAATCTGCAGGACAACGAGCCGGGCAACGTCGACTTCTACCACGATCTCGATATCCAGGGTCAGTTCCTGTTTACCGCGACGGGCAACGGCGTGGCGGTCTTCAACATCGCCAATCCGAACGCGCCCGACGAGCTCGGTCGTGCGTACGGCCCGGTGACGGCGCCGCGCTGGACCTTCTCCGACCAGAATTTCTTCGTCTTCAGCATCGACCTCATCGATGGCAACGACGACATCGCCGCGGTCGGCGCCGCCGAGCAGGGCATGATGCTCTGGAATTTCCAGAACAAGGCCGCGCCTGTCGTGCACTATCAGGACTTCGGCACCAGCTCCGACCAGGTCTACACGACGCGCATCGCCAACACCAACTACGCGTTTTCCACCAGCCGCAACTCCGGCCCGAAGGTCTACGACATGAACGTCGCGGCGGGCTTCAACGGCTGCAATGAGAACTCGGCCCTCGGCGTGGTCTGCGCGGGCGTGTTCAAGGGCGTCATCGGCTCCTACACGGGCGTTCAGTACATCACCGGCGTCGACGACTTCATCGCCGTGCGCTACAACGCCTTCCCGAGTCGCCGCATCGACATCTGGGACGTGTCGAACCCGGCCGCGCCGCTGCTCGCGAACCTGAAGCTGAGCGGCGTCCCGGGCATCGCGACCGCGACCGGCGTTCAGATGTGGCGGGACGGCTCGCAGTACTACCTGGCCGTGGCCGGTGCGAGCCAGCTCGCGATCTACAACGTCTCGTGCATCACCGGCAGCGGCTCGTGCAACCTGCCCGCGCCCACCGCGCTGGTCAATGTACCGACAGCGCCCGGTGCGTTCCAGCAGTACCTGAGCCTGTCGGAGTCGGGCGGCAAGACGTATCTCTATGTCGCCGATGGCTCCGAGGGTGGTACCAGCTGCATCGATCAGCGCGAGTACCTGCTCGACGTGACCAACCCGTCGAGCCCAACGGACATCACGCCCATGCAGGCGGCCGGACCCTACTGGGGCTGGTACTACGAACAGTGCCCCGACGGCTCGAACAACACCCGGCCGCACGCGGGCAAATTCCGCGGCACCACGTTCTACCGCGCGGCGTTCAGCTTCCTCGACAGCCACAGCCTCGCCGGCACGCAGCCGCCGGTCGCCGACTTCAGCTTCACGCCGCCCGATCCGGAGGTGGGCCAGGCGGTGCTCTTCACCGATCAGTCGACCGGCAATCCCGACAGCTGGTCGTGGACCTTCCAGGACGCCACGCCCTCGAGCTCGTCGCTGCGCAATCCGACGGCGACGTTCAACAGCGCCGGCACCAAGACCGTCACGCTGGTGGCCACCAACAGCGCCGGTCCGAGCCCGACCCGGATCAAGACGGTGACGGTCAGCGTGCCGCCCGACCCGACGCCGGGCATCGTGAGCGTGTCGCGCAACGTCACCGCCGCGCTCGAGTGCACGCCCGTGACCTTCACCGCCCAGGGCCTGACCGGCCAGCAGCCGCTCGATCTCGCGTGGGAGATCCGGGACAGCACCGGCCAGCCGGTCGACACGGGCGGCGACGTGAATCCGTTCGAGTGGGATACGACCGGTGCGACGCCGGGCGTGTACACCGCGACCGCGACGGTCGACAACGCGCTCAACATGCCCGCCAGCGCCACCAGCGGTGGCGTCACGGTCAGCGCGCTGCCGAATCTGCAGTTCACCGGACCCGGCCAGGCGCCGACCAACCTGCCGTTCAGCGGCGCGACGGTGCAGTTCAACATCCAGGCCCAGGGCGCGACGGAGTGGAATTGGGACTTCGGTGACGGCCAGGGCTTCGTCGGCTGGGACGACGACCCGATCGACGGTCCGAGCCCGACCTACACCTACGCCAATCCGGGCACGTACGACGTGCGCGTCCAGATTCGCAACTGCGTGCAGTCGGCGCTGCTGAGCAACACGCTGTCGGTCGAGATCGTCTTCGAGCCGCTCGCCCTGACCGATTTCCGCGCCACCAGCTGCCCGTTCGGCCAGTGCCAGCTCTTCACCACCGGCGACAGCGTCGACTTCACGACCTCCGATGCGGGCAACCCCGACGCCTACGAGTACGACTGGGACGGCGACGGCAGCTACGAGGAGATCGTCAACGCGCCGATCACCTCGCGCATTTTCTGCGACGGCGGCCTGGTGCGGCCATCGCTGCAGATCCGCCGCGGCAACGATCCCGCGGTGGTGCGCGATCTGCTGCAGACGCTGGGCTTCAACGGTCCGACGCCGAGCGGCTGCGCGCCGCCGAGCGCGCCGGGCGGGCTCACCGCCGACGTGGTGGGTGACAACATCGTGGTCGACTGGCTCGACGTGCTCGGGGAAACCGAGTTCCGCGTGCTGCGCAGCAGCAACGGCGTCAACGACAAGCTGCTCGCCCGCACCAACCCGGGCGTGACGATCTTCACAGACACCACGGCGATTCCGGGCGTGACCTACACCTACGTCGTCCGGGCCTTCAAGCCCAACGGCGGCGTCAGTCCAGAGAGCAACACCGACACGGCGATGGTGCCCGATCTGCCGCCGCCGGCCGAGGTCTTCGGCGACAACTTCGAGTCGGGCGATCTGCGCCAGTGGAGCAGCTTCGTCGTTCCGGAGGGTCGGGAGAGCGGCCAGCGGTGACCGATCCCGCGTCAGCGGTGACCGGCAGCGCGGTCGTCGCTGCGCGGCTGTCGAAGACCTATCGGGTCTACGGCAGTCCGTGGGGGCGGCTGATCGAGGGCGTCACCGGACGTCCGCGCCATCGGCCGTTCCACGCCCTGCGGGACGTCAGCTTCGACGTGCCGCGGGGCGAGGCGCTGGCGCTGATCGGCGAGAACGGCGCCGGCAAGAGCACGTTGCTCAAGATCATGGCCGGCATCACCGCGCCGAGCGAAGGCGCGGTCGAGGTGCACGGCAAGGTCGCGTCGATCCTCGAGCTCGGCTCGGGCTTTCATCCCGAGTTCACCGGCCGCCAGAACATCGCGCTCAACGCGGCGCTGCTCGGCCTCGGCCCCGACGAGGTCGCCGCGCGCCTGCCCGAGATCGTTGCCTTCAGCGAGCTCGGCGACTTCATCGACCAGCCCGTGAAGGCGTATTCGACCGGCATGGCGATGCGCCTCGGCTTCAGCATCGCCATGCAGGTCGATCCCGATGTGCTGATCATCGACGAGGCGCTCTCGGTCGGCGACGGCTACTTCCAGAAGAAGTGCATGGACCGCATCCGCCGTTTCCTCGACGAAGGGCGGACGCTGCTCTTCTGCTCGCACGCGATGTACTACGTCTCGGCCTTCTGCCCGCGGGCGCTGTGGATGCGCCAGGGTCAGATCGAACAGATCGGGCCGACCGACGCGGTGATCGCGGCGTACGAATCGTTCCTCCAGGCCAAGGCGCGGCCCGCCGCGTCGACGGCCGGCGCCGATCATGCCGACGCGCCGGATGCGCGGTCCGACGCGCCGTCAGACGACGCGACCCAGCGACCCGGCCCGGTGCGCCTGCGCGGCGTGACGGTGCGCGCGCTCGACGCGGGCGATGACGCGTCGTCGTCGGACGCGCCGCGCATCGCGCGCGGCGGCGGGATCGTCGTCGACGTGACGTGGACCGTCGCCGCGCCGGCGACGCCGACGCACGTGGGCGTCGGCCTCAACCGGGCGTCGGACGGCATCGAGGTGTGCGCGTTCACCACCCGCACGGCCGGCGTCGGACCGTTCGTCGACGCGCCGCAGCATCGCGTCCGTCTCGTCCTGCCGAATCTGCCGCTGATCAAGGGCGCGTTCACGCTCTACGTCTTCGTGCTCGACGACGCCGGACTGCACATCTACGACCAGCGCATCGTGCCCGACGCATTCGTCGTCGAGGCGGACGCCGACGGCAGCTACCGCTTTGGCCTGGTGGAGCTCGCCCATCGCTGGGAGGCAGATGATCGGGCGACGCCCGTCGCGGCGGCATCCATGGCCGCGATGGCCGCGCGCGCGGGCGAGTAGCGCGCGATGGGCGTGCCGCTGCGCGTGCGCCATGCGCTGGTGCTGCTCGCGTGGACGCTGGTCGGTGCGCTCTTGATCGGCGCGGCCCTCCTGACCCGTTTCCCCGACGCGCCGATCGTCGACCGCGCGACCGCGTGGCCGGTCGTCGGGCCGCTCGCCCACGCGTTCCGCGACGTCTACCGACCCGCGCCCGCGCCGCCCGCGCGGTCCGGCGTCGACGATGACGCGCCCCGCCGATCGCGCGCCGTGGACGCACCTGACACAGCCGATGCGTCCGGCGTCGACGAGAGCGTCTTCGATCTGGCGCTGCCCGAGGTCTGGGTGACGCCCGACATGCCGCTGCGCGCGGCACCGGACGACGACGCCGAGGTGCTCCACGTGTTCGACCGCTTCGCCAACCTGCGCAGCGTCGAGCAGCGCGGCGACTGGCAGCGCGTGCGCCGGCGTCGCGGCCCGGTCGCCAGCCGCGAAGGCTGGGTGCGGGCGCCGACGACGCGCGCGGCCGCGGCCGCGTCGATCGACGCGCCGGTGCTCGGGCGCG
>JBCCOR010000263.1:0-6955 GCA_039025295.1 Acidobacteriota bacterium | reverse complement strand
TGCGGCCGCTCTCGGGATGTTCCTCCGACAGCAAGAAGCCGCGACCGTCGAAATCCCATCGGCGCGTCTGCGTCGCGCCGCCGCCACGCGGCTTGATCGTCGCGACGCGCAGCCTGTCCGCGACGTCGTAGACGTACCGCGCCTCGGCGCCGCCCGCGGGCTCGACGACCTGCAGCAGCCGACCGCGGGCGTCATAGCGCTCGATTGTCGAGTACGCCGTCTGGCCGTGCTCGCTCGTCGCGGCCTTCTGCGTCCGCGCAATTTCCCGGATCCCGCGGTAGGTGAAGTCCACGCGCGCGCCGTCGGGCTGCGTGATGCGTCCGGGACGGCCGAACGCGTCATAGTTTTCGTACGTGGTCCAGCGCGCAGGCTTGCCGCCGCCGTGCCAGGTCGAGACGCGCTTCAGCTCGCCTGACGCGTGGCGCTCGGTGATGCGCTCGGCCCAGACCGCGCCGGGCATCAGCCGACGCTCTTTCCACAGCCGGCCGAAGCCGTCGAAGTAGAGCTCCTCGCGTGCGAGCGGCGTCGCGGTCATCGAGCCGTTCGGGCGATAGAAGAGCTCCATCCGCGGGCCGGTGCCGACGATCGAGTGACGGATCTGCACCCACGCGCCACCGTGGGCCGCGCTCGGCTTTACCGCCGTGACGCGGTGGAGCTGATCGTATTCGTACGCGATCTCGAGACCGGCGGCGTCGCGCTCGGAAAGCACAACGCCCGAACGGTCGACGGTGCGATCGAGCAGATGCCAGTCGGCGCCGCGGTATTTCGACTTGGTGCGGACGCCGTGCTGGTACTGGTGGTCGATCGTCACCTCGCCGCCGGCGGCGAGTTCGTCGAGCACGTGCTGCGGGAGATTTCGGAAGGGATCGGGATGTTGCGGAATCTCACCAGGCGCGGCGGGCTGTGCAGCGAAGAGCGCCAGCAGCGCGGCGAGGACGAACGACAACAGAAGACGAGGCTGAGACATGGGCCCTCCTGAAAAAAATGCGCCTCTACTTGACCAAACGACGCCAGGAGACCAAATCACGAAGTTCAGCGCCAGAAATATTGCCTATTTCTTTCGGATGCCCCAACGCACGACGGCCTCCCGCGCGGGGAGGCCGTCGTGCGCCGGGCCTCAGCCCGGCATCGTCGATGCGGTCGCCTTACGGCATCCGCATCGCCCGGCTGCGCAGCGCGACGAGCGCAAGCAGCAAGGCCATCAGGCCGAGGCCGACGTCACCCAGGGTCGGGATGATCACCGGGATCTCGAACTCGATCACCGTCGGCTCGTCGTCGTCGGTGGGATCGCCGTTGCCGTCAGGATCGGTCGTATCGCCGTTCTGCGACACGTCGGTGACCGTCGTGCCGTCGGGCGACGCGCCTGAGACCTCGGTCGAGCACACGTACGGTCCCGGATTCGCACCCGGGCGCACCCGCACGATGATGTCGACCAGGCCGATCTCACCGATCGCCAGCGTGTTGCCCGCGGCCAGCAAGGTCCGATCGGCGTCGCCGTCGAAACCCTGGTTGACCGTGAACTCGAAGCTGTCGACCATCACCACCTCGAAGCTCTCCGCGTCCGCAAAGTCGGTTGCGAAGTCCATCGTGGCGTTGACGTCGGCCAGATCGACGTTGCCCAGGTTCTCGATCCGCAGCTGGAGCGACACGACATAGCTGTCGTCCGGCTCATCGACGATGCCGAGCAGCGACTTGGCGGCACCGATGGTCGGGGACGGCGCGATCACCAGGATCTCGTAGTCCTCGACCTCGCCGTCGAGCGCCCGACCCGTGGGCGTCAGACCGCCCGTCGAGTCGATGCGCAGGCGCAGGCAGGTCACGCCCGGCACGGCCAGGGCCGGCACCGGCACGCTCTCCACCGACGTCGCGTTGGCGCCGAGCGCCAGGTCGGTGAAGACCTGCTCGCCCGCGTCGTCCCAGTCGCCGTCGCGGTTGAAGTCGATCCAGCCGTTGACCAGACCGCCGGCGGCGCCGGTCGCGAGCGTGATCTCCGCAGCGTCGCTCGGGATGAAGAAGAGCGGCAGCGTGGCGCCGTCCTCGTCGTCGATGCCGGCCTGATCGTCGCCCAGATGCTGCGCATCCGGCTGGCCATCCGGCTCGGTGTCGACCGTACCGCCGAGCGTCGGGTTGCCGACCGGCAGCACGCCGTGACGCGCACCGTCGGACGCCAGACTCGTCGGGTAGGTCGGGTCGGGTGCGTCACCAAAGTCCAGGCCGCGGACTTCCACGACGTAGTCTTCGATTTCACCGTCCGGCGCGAACCCACCCGGCGTGGCCGTACCGCCCGTGCTCAGGCGGAAGCGCGCGTAGCTGCTGCCGCTGACCGCCGTGCACGGCACCTCGAAGGTCAGCGACTGGCCGCCCGCGGCGACCGCCTGACCGGCGAAGATGCGATCCGTCGGCGCGGTGAAGTCGCCGTCGCCGGCGAAGTCGATCCAGCCGTCGAAGATGCCCGGACCCGACGACGTGACCGTCAGCTGCGCCGCGGTATCGCAGGCGATGATCGCCGTGTCGAACGCGATGCCGTCCTCGTCGACCGTGCCGGCGCAGGTGCCGACCGCGTTGGCGCCGCCGTCGAAGTCATCGCCGTCGGCGTCGACGTTCGGCTGACCGTCGACCTCGATGTCGACGCACGAGCCGAGGTAGAAGTCGGCCAGCGGATCGACGCCGTGGTACGGACCGCCCGCCGCGAAGGTCGTGGCGTAGCTGTCGGGGTTGTCGCCGAAGTCGGCGCCGACGATGCGGTAGACGTAGTCCTCGACCTCACCGGTCGGCACCGGGCCCGTCGGGCCGCTGCCCGCTGGATCCGTGCCGTAGCGAACGCGGGCGTAGGTGTCGCCCACGGCCGCGTCGCACGGCACGGTGTAGGTCAGGGTCTCGGTGCCGCCGCCGGCCGGCAGCATCATCGGCGTGCCGCCGAAGAGATGCTCGGCCGGATCGTCGAAGGTGCCGCTGCCGTCGAAGTCGATCCACGCGTCGACGAAGGCCGGCACGCCCGCAGGCGTCGCGTAGGCCACGTCGAGCGTGGTCGTCTGGCAGGTGACCGACGCCGTGCCGGCCGTCTGGCCGCCGGTGGCGAAGGTCACGCCGTCTTCGTCGTCGCTGCCGTCGCCGACGTCGTCGCCGTCGGCGCCCGGGCTCGGCGCGCCGTCGTCTTCTTCGTCGACGTCGCCGCCGAGCTGCAGACCTGGGACGATGCCGTGGAAGGCGCCGCCCATCGCCAGGGTCGTGCCATAGGTGTCGGGCACGTCGCCGAAGTCGAGGTCCTGATCGGCCGGCGTCAGGGTCGGATCGTTCGGATCCGGCGTGTCCGGATCGTCGGTGTCGACCGATGGCAGGCCGTCGGCCGCGATCGCGCCCTGACAGGCAACCGACGTTGCGCCCGACGGCAGCGGGAAGTTGATCGTGACGTCGTAGGTGATCGTCACGCTCTGGCCCGTGCCGCCGCCGGCGATCGAGCCCTGGACGGTGCCCAGATCGACCGCGACCGAAGCATCGCCGCCGCCGTTGCCGGTGATCACGATGCCCTGTGAGGTCGTCACCGAGCCGACGACCAGCGTGGTCAGCGCATCGACCGCGCTGGTGAAGACCGCGCCCGTGGCGTCCTCACCGCCGACGTTGGTCACCACAACGGTGTAGCGCACCGTGTCGCCCGGATCGGCGCTGCCGTCGCCGTCCGCATCGTCGAGCACCGCGTCCGCCTTGGTGGCGGTGAGCAGCGCCGGCGAGTCGACCGGCGTCAGGGTCGGATCGTTCGGATCCGGCGTGTCGGGATCGTTGGTGTCGACCATCGACGCGTTATCGGCATTGGCCTCGCCCTGGCACGTCAGCTGCGACACGCCCGGCGGCACCGGATCGACGACGATCACGTCGAAGGTGATCGTCACCGCGCCGCCGTCGCCGGCGACCGCGCCGAGATCGACCGCCACGGTCGTGTCGCCGCCGGCGTTGCCGGTGGTGACGGTGCCCTGCGACGTCGTCACCGAACCCACCACCAGCGGACTCGACGGATCGACCGCGCTGGTGAAGGTCGCATTCGAGGCGTCCTGATCGCCGACGTTGGTGACGACGACCGTGTAGCGCACGGTGTCGCCGGCGTCGGCCAGGCCGTCCATGTCGACGTCGTCGACGATCGCATCGACCTTGGTCGCCTCCAGCTCCGGCGTGCCGCCCACCGGCGTGACCGTGCCGTCGTCGCCCGCAGGCGTGTCCGGATCGTCGGTCGGCGTCGGCGGGAAGCCGTCGGTGTTGGTCACCGAGCCCTGGCAGATGATCTCCGTCAGGGCCGACGGGATCGGATCGTTGAGCGTCACGTCGTAGGTGATCGTCACGCTGTCGGTCACGACCAGATCACCCAGGGTGACCGCCACGGTCGCGTCGCCGGCGGTGTTGCCGGTCGTCACTGTGCCGCGCGTCGTCGTCACCGAGCCGACCACGAGGGTCGTGTTCGGATCGACGCCGCTGGCGTAGGCCGCACCGTCGGCCGTGCCGCCGCCGGTGTTGGTAATGGTCACCGTGTAGCGAACGGTGTCGCCCGGCTCGACGTTGCCGTCCATGTCGCCGTCGATCAAGAGCACGTCGCCCTTGACCGCGGTCAGCATCGGCGGCAGATCGAGCGGCGTCAGCGTCGGATCGCCGCCGGCCGGCGTGTCGGGGTCGCTGGTGTCGACCATCGGCGCGTTGTCGGCGTCGGCCGCACCCTGGCAGGTCAGCTCGGTCACGCCAGCCGCGATCGGGTCATTGACCGTCACGTCGAAGGTGATCGTGACTGCGCCGCCGTCGCCGGCGACCGCGCCGAGATCGACCGCCACGGTCGTGTCGCCGGCCGTGTTGCCGGTCGTGACCGTGCCCTGCGACGTCGTCACCGAGCCCACAACGAGCGTGCTCGCCGCGTCGACCGCGGTGGTGAACGTCGCGTTCGACGCGTCCTGATCGCCGACATTGGTGACGACGACCGTGTAGCGCACCGTGTCACCACCGTCGATCAGGCCATCCATGTCGACGTCGTTCTCGAGCGCGTCGGCCTTGGTGGCCTCCAGCTCCGGCGTGCCACCCACCGGCGTGACCGTGCCGTCGCCGCCCGCAGGCGAGTCGGGATCGTCGGTCGGCGTCGGCGGCTGGCCGTCGGTGCTGGTGGCCGAGCCCTGGCAGGTGATGTCCGTCAGGCCCGCCGGGATCGGATCGTTGAGCGCCACGTCGTAGGTCACCGTCACGCTGTCGGTGACGGCGAGGTCGCCGAATGCGATCAGGACGGTGGTGTCGCCGGCGGTGTTGCCGGTGGTGACCGCGCCCTGCGACGTCGTCACCGAGCCGACCACGAGGGTCGTGTTCGGATCGACGGCGCTGGTGTACGACGCGTCGTTGGCGATGCCGCCGCCCGCGTTGGTGATCGTCACCGTGTAGCGGATCGTGTCGCCCGGATCGACGCTGCCGTCCATGTTGCCGTCGACCAGGAGCGCATCGCCCTTGACCGCGGTCAGCATCGGCGGCAGATCGAGCGGCGTCAGGGTCGGATCGTCGCCGCCCGAGCCGGACGGATCGTCGGAGTTGACCGCCGGCGCGTTGGCGCCCGATGCCGAGCCCTGACAGACCAGCTGGGTCGCGCCCATCGCGAGCGGATCGTCGACCGTGACGTCGAAGGTCACCGTCGCGGTGCCGCCCGCGCCGAGCAGGCTGCCGATCGCCACCGCGACCGCGGTGTCGCCACCGCCGTTGCCGGTGGTCACGGTGCCCTGTGAGGTCGTCACCGAACCGACCGTCAGCGCGCTGTTGGCGTCGACCGCGGTGGTGAACGTGACGCCGGCGGCCTCCTGATCGCCGGTGTTGGTGACGACGACCGTGTAGCGCACGGTGTCGCCCGGACCGGCGAGGCCGTCCATGTCGCTGTCGGTGATCACGGCGTCGGTCTTCGACGCCGTCAGCGCCGGCGTGCCGACGACCGGTGTGTCGGTCGGCTCCTCCGGACCCGGCAGATCGGGATCGTCACTCGGCACGTCCGGAAAGTTCGAGCCGGTGACCAGCGCCTGACACGAGACGTCGGTCAGGCTGGCGAGAATCGGCGAGCCGAGCATGACGTCGTAGGTCACGGTGGCCGTGCCGCCGCTCGACGCGATCGTGCCGATCGAGATCGCCACCGACGTGTCGCCACCGGTGTTGCCCGACGTGATCGTGCCCTGCGACGTCGTCACCGAGCCCACGACCAGCGCGGTGTTCGGATCGACGTTCGAGGTGTAGATCACGTCGAGCGCGTCCTCGCTGCCCGCGTTGAGGATCGTCGCGGTGTAGCGCAGCGTGTCGCCCGGGCCGAAGAAGCCGTCGAAGTTGGTGTCGATCTGGACGGCGTCGGTCTTCGAGACGACCACGCCCTTGCCCGAGAGCTCGACGAGGTAGTCCTCGACCTCGCCGTCGGGCGCGGGCCCGTCCGGGCCGAGGCCCGACTGCGTGCTGCAGCGGAAGCGGGCGTAGCTCGGACCCGGCACCGCCGTCGCCGGCACGGTGATGCTCACCGTCTCGGTCGTGCCCGGCGCCACCGCGAGATCGGTGGCGATCTGCTCACCAGGGCTGTCGCCGAAGATGCCGTTGCGGTCGTAGTCGATCCAGCCGTTGACCGTGCAGCCGACCAGGCCGGTGGCGGCGCGCACGTCGATCGAGTACCCGCTGCCGCGCAGCAGGACGCCCGCTGGCAGCATCACGCCGTCTTCGTCGGCACCCGGCATCAGGCAGGTACCGTCGGTGACCGCGCCGAAGGGGAAGCCGTTGTCGTCGGCATCCGCACCACCGCTCTGCTGGGTGCCGCTGTCGCCGTCGACGCAGTCGCCGAGGTACGGCGCGTTGGCCAGGGTCAGCAGATGGTGCGGACCGTTGTCGAGCGCCACCGTCGGGTAGTCGCCCTGGATGCCGCCGGCACCCGCGTCGGGCGCATCGCCGTAGTCGTAGACCGGCGGCGTTCCGGGCT
>JBCCOR010000262.1:0-6976 GCA_039025295.1 Acidobacteriota bacterium | reverse complement strand
GGTCGCGGCGACGACGTCCTCGACATCAACGGCGACGTCACCGGCGGCCGCATCAACGGCAACCGCGGCGACGACATCGTCAACGTCAACGGCGACATCCACGGCGGCGACATCCGCGGCGGCCGCGGCGACGACGTGCTGAACCTGAACGGCGACATGCACGACGGCATCGTGCGCGGCGGCCGCGGCGACGATGTCATCAACGTCAACGGCGACATGCTCGGCGGCGAGATCCGCGCCGGTCGCGGCGACGACACGGTCAACCTCAACAGCCATGTCGACGGTGGTCGCATCTACCTCGGCGAGGGCAACGACACGACCAACATCGGCCCCGACTTCACCGGTGAGGTGACGATCGCCGGCCGCGGCGAGAACACCCTCAACCTCGAGGGCGACGGCTGGATCCAGTGCGACGACAACACCTTCCACCGCCTCGACGACAACGGTGAGGTCATCGCCAAGGTGCACGTCGAAGACCACGGCGGCGTGCAGGTGAGCGACGCGGCGACCGGCGCGACCGTCACGCCGGCGAGCGCGGACGCCACGACGTCCGACGTCTCGGTCAGCGTCGGCGACGCCACGGCAACGTCGCAGCCGGTTGCGATCAGCATCGACGACCTGGCCAGCGGCACGGTCCAGATCGATCTCAGCCAGTACGCACCGGGCCTGAACGTGATCATCCAGTTCGATCGCGACGACGCCTGAACCCGACCGCGCCTCTGAGCGCAGCCGCGCGCCCCGGCGCGTTGCCCCGAACGGCCCGATGATGCATCATCGGGCCGTTCGCCGTTTCGCCCTCGCCGCTTCTGCCTCTGCCTGCAAGGAAATCGCGCCATGCCGGATGCTGCTCTCTCGAATGCTCTCGTCGTCCGCCATTCACCGCGCGCCTGCCTGACGGCCTGCGCGCTCGCGCTCGCGCTCCTGTGCGGCTGCGCGTCGTCCCCGGGCGCGTCTCCGCCGGCTTCCGCGCCGCCGGCCGAGACCGCGTCCGCCGGCGACGCGCCGTCGTGGGACCTCGACTGGGCGCGCGACGCGGTCGCCTACGAGATCTTCGTGCGCAGCTTCGCCGACAGCGACGGCGACGGCATCGGCGATCTGCGCGGCCTCACCGCGCGCCTCGACGAACTCAACGACGGCGATCCCGACACCGACCACGATCTCGGCGTCGATCTGCTCTGGCTCATGCCGATCTTCGACTCGCCGAGCTACCACGGCTACGACGTCGTCGACTACGACGCGATCGAGCCCGACTACGGCACCGAGGCCGATCTGCGCGCGCTGATCGAGGCGGCCCATGCGCGCGGCATCCGCGTGCTGGTCGACTTCGTGCTCAACCACAGCAGCGCGCAGCATCCGTGGTTTCTCGACGCCGCCACGGGCCCCGACGCCGCACATCGCGACTGGTACGTCTGGCGCCGCGACGATCCGGGCTGGACCCAGCCGTGGAGCGCGAGTCCGACCTGGCATCCGCTCGACGCGCAGTCCGCGGTGGTGCGCCATCTCGCCCAAAGCGGCGGCGCGCCGGCGAGCGCCCGCGACGATCGCTACTACGGCGTGTTCTGGTCGGGCATGCCCGATCTCAACCACGAGAACCCCGACGTGCGCGCGACGCTGCTCGCGAGCGCGCTGCGCTGGCTCGATCTCGGCCTCGACGGCTTTCGCCTCGACGCGACCCGCTACCTGATCGAGACCAGCGGCGGTGCGGGGCAGGCCGACACCCCCGAAACCCACGCCGCTCTGCGCGCCTTCGCCGACGCGGTGCGGGCGAAGCATCCCGACGCGCTGCTGGTGGCCGAGAATTGGACGTCGGCATCGATCATCGCCACGTACTACGACGACGTGCCGATGAGCTTCAACTTCCCGCTCGCCGACGCGATGGTGCGGTCGGTCCAGCGCGGCGACGCGCGGCCGGTCGCCGACGCGCTGGCGACCATGGCGCGGCTGTATCCCTCAGGCGCCCTCGACGGCACCTTCCTGCGCAACCACGACCAGACGCGGCTGGCGAGCATCCTCGCGGGCGATCCGCGCCCGCTGCGCGCGGCCGCGTCCCTGCTGCTCACCCTGCCCGGTACGCCTTTTCTCTACTACGGCGAGGAGATCGGCATGCGCAACGGTCCGAGCGATCACGATCGCGACAAGCGCCTGCCGATGGCGTGGACGCCCGACGATCGACCCGCGGGCGACTGGCCGCGCAGCCTGCAGCCGTTTTCCACCGCCGCGCCGTGGGCCGCGCCGACCGCCGAGCGCTCGGACGGCGTCAACGTCGCCGACCAGCGCGACGATCCTGCCAGCCTGCTCAGCATCTACCGGTCTTTGATCCGGCTGCGCCGCGATGTGCCCGCGCTGCGCCGCGGCGATCTGCAGATGCTCGCACCGCGCGACGCGAAGGCGTCCGACGTGGCGTCCGCGTCCGAGGCCGCGCCGCTGCTGGTGTTTGTGCGCGTCGCGGCCGACGGCGAACGCGCGCTGGTCGCGCACAACCTGAGCGCCGACGAAGCCGCCGTGCGCGTACCGCTCACGGGGTCGACCGGGCCGACCCTGCGCTGGAGTCACGGCGCGCATCGCCTTTCGCGCGACGCCGACGGCGCGGCGACGCTGGTGCTGGGTGGGGGTGCGTCCGCCGTGTGGACGCTCGACTGAGTCGTCGGCCTGCTGCCGCGGGCTGAGCGCCCGCGGTCGCCAGGCGGTGCGGTCGATCAGGAGGCGTCGAGCGCGCTGCGCACGATGGTGGTGCGGGTCTCGGCCATCGCCTTGACCCGCTGCCAGGCGCTGCGCGCGCTGTTCTCGACCAGATGTGTGTAGGTCGCGTGGGCGCGCTCGTAGGCGTCGAGCGCCGCGGGCAGATGGCCCTGCGCGCGCAGCACGTCGCCGATTTTCAGCTCGACCACGCCGCCGTCGGCTTTGAGATCGAGATTGTGCGGTGATTCCTGCTGCAGCTGCTCGATGCGCGCGAGGCTGTCGCGGTAGGCCTTGAGCGCGCCGTCGAGCTGGCCCTGAGCGCGCATGATGTTGCCGACCTTGCCGTGGCTGACCGACAGATCGCGTCGCCAGATCGGGTTGCCCGGCTCGGCCTCGACCAGCATCTTGCGAATGCCCTGGCTCGAGCGGTAGGCGAGCAGCGAGGCCGGCATATCGCCCTGGGCGCGCAGCACGTCTCCGACGCGGTCCTGGGCCACGGCGAGATCGCTGCGCAGGGCGAGATGATCGCGATCGGCGTTGGCCAATTTGCGGATCACGGTCAGGCCCTTGCGGTATTCCACCAGCGCGCCTTCGAGATCGCCCATCGCCTGCAGCGCCGCGCCCATCTCGAGATGGGCGACGAAGATCTCGCGATCGGCGCCGGCGTGGCCGAGCTCCGACGCCAGGCTGGCCTCGTTGAAGTAGCGCTGGCCGACGCGGTACCAGGTGTCGGGACTGGCCTCGATTTCCGCCAGCCGGATGCGATTGCGCAGCAGCTGCAGGCGATTCATCGGCTGCAGCGAGCCGAGCGCGGCGCCGTCGCGCAGCTCCTCGCGCCAGAGGGCGCGGGCGGCGTCGGCCTCGCCGCGCTCGATCAGCGCCTCGAAGAGCGGCCGGGCGTAATTCCAGATCAGCTCCGCCTCGGGCACGCCTTTGGCCTGGGCGCGCTGCCACTTCGTGCGCAGCAGCTGGGTCTTGGCATCGCGCGCAGGTTCGGGGCTAGGCGCGTGCGCAGACGCGTCGGGAGCAGATCGTTCGGCCATGATTGGTCCGATCCTAAACGATTCACGGGATGGCGGGAAGGCAAGAAATGTGCGGGTGCGTGCCGCGATGTTGCGATCGGTGGTTGCGTTTTGGGTGGTTCGTGGGTCTGACGAGATGAACCCTACGCCCCGCGCCGGCCGCGCGCGACGGGCGCTCATCGAGGAGGACCCGCGTCCATGGAAGCCGCCATCCACCGCCGCACCGCCGTGATCCGCCCGCCGCGCGATCCGCGCCTCTACCAAATCGCCTGCCTGACCGGCCTGCTCGGCTACGGCCTGCTCAGCGGCGGCATAACGCTCGCCCCGGTGATCGCGATCGCGCTGATCGGCGGCACGCTGGCCTTCCAGCGTCTGTGCGTGGCGTGGTTTCGCGTGCCGCGCTTCGATCCGCGCAGTCCGCTGATCTCGAGCCTGTCGCTCTGCCTGCTGCTGCGCACCGACAGCGTGCTCTGGGCCCTGATGGCGGCGGCGCTGGTGGTCTTCGGCAAATTCCTGCTGCGCGTCGACGGCGCGCACGTGTGGAACCCGACCGGCGGTGCGATCGCGCTGCTGCTCGTCGTCACCGACCGCGTGTGGATCACGCCCGGTCAGTGGGGCACGGCAACGCTCTTCGCGCTGCTTCTGGCCTGCGCCGGCGGCACCGTGGTGCAGCGCGCCGCCCGCAGCGACGTCACGTGGATGTTCCTCGCCGCCCACGGCGCACTGCTCTTCGGCCGCGCCGCCTGGCTCGGCGATCCCTGGCGCATTCCGTGGCATCAGCTGCAGCACGGCGGTCTGCTGATCTTCGCCTTTTTCATGATCTCCGATCCCAAAACCACGCCGCGTCAGCGCGGTGCGCGCATCGCCTTCGCGGTGCTGGTCGCGCTCCTCGACGCCGCCCTCCGCTTCCACTGGCACCGGCCCGAATCTCTGCTCTGGGCGCTCGCCCTGGCCGCGCCGTTCGTGCCGCTCGTCAACCGCTTGGCCCCGAATCCGACGCCCCGGCGTCCCCGACCGGCAACCTCGACCCAGGAGCATTCGCCCATGTCCGCCTTCGTTCCCGCTTCCACGTCCCGCTCGTCCGTGTCCCGTCCGTCGATGGCGCGCGCGTCCGCCGCGCTGCTCGTCGCGTTCGCGCTCGCCGCGCTTACCGCGCTCGTCGCACCGTCCTCGGCGCGCGCCTTCTGCGGCTTCTACGTCGCCCAGGCCGACGCCAAGCTCTTCAACCAGGCGTCGCGCGTCGTGCTGGTGCGCGACGGCGACCGCACCGTCATCACCATGGCGAGCGACTACCGCGGTGAGGTCGAGGACTTCGCGCTGGTCGTGCCGGTGCCGACCGTGCTGCAGCGCGAGCAGATCAACGTTGCGGAGGGCGCGCTGGTCGATCATCTCGACGCCTACACGGCGCCGCGCCTCGCGTCGTACCACGATCCGAATCCATGCCCGGCGGCGCGGCGCGAGAATCTGCGCGTGCTCGAGAGCGCGGCGATGGATCAAGCGGCACCGGCGGCGGCGATGGAGGCTGGCGCGCGCGCGCGTCAGAAGGTGCGGGTCGAGGCGACGTACCACGTCGGCGAGTACACGATCCAAATCCTGTCGGCCGACGAGAGCGACGCCCTCGCCGGCTGGCTCGACGCCAACGGCTACCGCATGCCGGAGGGCGCCGCGCCGATCCTCGACAGCTACCTGCGCCAGGGCATGCGCTTCTTCGTCGCCAAGGTCAATCTCGACGTCCAGCGTCAGCGCGGCTTCAGCCAGCTGCGGCCGATCCAGATCGCCTTCGAGAGTCCGAAATTCATGCTGCCGCTGCGCCTGGGCACGGTCAACGCCGACGGTCCGCAGGAGCTCTTCGTCTACGCGATGACGCGCCAAGGCCGCGTCGAGCCGCTCAACTACCGCACGGTGCGCATTCCGACCGACGTCGAGCTGCCGCCGTTCGTCGAGAACGATTTCGGCGCGGTCTACAAGGCGATCTTCGACCGTCAGAGCGCGAAGCACGGCCTGGGCGTGGTCTTCCTCGAGTACGCGTGGGACATGGCCTGGTGCGATCCGTGCGCGGCCGATCCGCTGCCGCCCGCGTCGCTGCGCGCGCTCGGCGCATTCTGGGTCGATCCGTCGAATCGCGGCCCGGCGCAAGATGTTTTCGTCACCCGCCTGCATCTGCGCTACACGGCCGATACCTTCCCCGACGATCTGCGCCTGCAGGTCACGGGCGACCGCACCAACCTCCAGGGACGCTACGTGATCCGCTATCCGTGGACGGGCAAGACCGACTGCCCGCAGGGCGCGGCGTACCGCGAGCAGCTCGCCCAGCGCAACGGCCGCGACGCCTCGACCCTCGCCAACCTGACCGGCTGGCCGCTGGCCGACGTCTGGGCGCGCATCGACGGCAAGGCGGCCGGCGTGCCGGCAACCGTCGAGCCGGAGGAACCGTGGTGGAAGCGGCTGTGGGGCGGCGGCAAGAAGGAGGGCGCGGGGCGCTGATCGGTCGCTGCACCGTCATCGACGCGGGCGGATCGGCGGTGGCCGGTCCGCTCGCGTTGGCAGGCAGCAGGTACATTCGCTCGATGATCCGGATCATCACTTTTAATTTTGATACGCCTAAAAATAGCAACAGGATAAAAACTACCTCTCTAGATCACTTAGTTCACTTATGGCATCATTCAGAGCTGACGCAAGCTCTCTTGCCTCAACCTTAACGCTCGGTTTGTCGCGAAATGGGTAGAACTCCACTTCGATTATACCATTTTCGCAGGACACTTCTGCGACGTACAAGTCATTCTTCCACAGTTCGACTACAACGTTATCTCTGTCGGGCAGGCTTGCAATCTTCAGCTGAATCATTTTCTTTTTGGCTCCAAAAGCCCAATAAACTTGCCGTCTGCCGAAAACCTGAGTCCGCGGCCATCTGGAGTTTCTACATCGATGACCTCGCCAAATCGAGGTGTCTCATGCTTTCTTGCGGATGAAAGCGGATTTTCAAGAATATCTCGCGCCAATCGTCTGCCAGCTTCGTTTCTCGAGGCAAGATTTCCGGAAACCCGAGAAAAAGCGCTTCCTGCTCGCCCGGCATGCTTCTGGATCGCACGGGTAATTACAGAAACACCGCCCTTGCCTACTGAAAGCGCAGCGTCTGTCAAGCTCCTGGTCAAAGAAGATGACAGCGTAAACTTACCGAAATTTTCGGTAATTCTCGCTGCGCTTTTTGCATCGCGAATTGAGACGGGCGAGATTAATTCCGAAGCTAACGAGGTCGCTGCGAATGCACGGTCTCC
>JBCCOR010000261.1:0-7000 GCA_039025295.1 Acidobacteriota bacterium | reverse complement strand
GCTCGATATTGCGATGGTCGGCCGGATCGTGCGTCGCCCGCTCATCCTGTATAGGGGTCGCTTCGCTCAGCCTAGCCTCCAGGCGGGTTATGGGGTCGCGGCGCGCCCCGACCAGACCGATCAGCCCACCGAGCTTCGACGACTGCGGCAGCAGCTCGTCGATCTGCGCCTGGATCGACTCACGCTCCGGCGAATCGGCCGGCAGGGCGTTGCGCTGTTCGATCAAGCTGTCGATCTCGCTCTCAAGACTGGCCTTCTCGGCCTGCCAGCCCTGCAGATCCGCCTCGTAGGGCTGGATCAGCTCGCGCGCTTCGAATACGCGCACGCTCATGTCATCGACGTTCTCCTGCAGCCGATCGAGCTGCTCATGGGCCAGTCGATGCAACGGCGGCAGCACCTCGCCCGGGGGATCGTCCGGCGGGTCGATCACCGGATCATCCGGCGGATCGATCACCGGGTCGTCGTCCGGCGGATCCTCGATCACCGGATCCTCGTCCGGCGGATCGACCGTCGGCGGATCGTCCGGCGGATCCTCGATCACCGGATCCTCGTCCGGCGGATCGATTGTCGGCGGCTCATCCGGCGGATCCTCGATCACCGGGTTGCCCGGGGGATCGATCACGGGATTCGGGAAGAACGAATCATCCGGCACGTCGACGTCGGCGCCCTCGTCGATCGGAATCGTGATCGTGACGTCGCCGGCCTCGATCTCGACCTCGTCGTCGTCGAACGACACCGTCGTCTCGCTGTCGCCATCGGTCGCGAGCGAGATGCTGGTGCCGTCGGGCAGCGTGATCACGAGCGGCTCGCCGCCGCCCGCGTCGTCGCTGCCGCCGTCGTCGCCGATCGTGATCGAGACGTCGTTGACCTCGACGGTGACCGGATCCGATCCGAAGAGCCCCGCCTCTCGGCCGATCTCTTCGTAGGCGTCACGGACGCTGTCGAATGCTTGAAATGCGGACGCATCGAGCGTGTCAGCCCCGTCGAAGTTGACGGTCGTCGATCCGCTCGCGGCCGTGTCGGATGGCAACACCACCGAGCTGTTGCCGCCCAGTGTGATGGAAAGTTCCTGGCTCATAACGCATAGTCCTCACGGTGTGGGTCGTGGTGCCGAAGGAGCGATTCATATTCGGCACAATATTCCCTGAACCAGGAAGCAAGCTCCGTTCCCAATGAAGAGAATCCGGCTAACTATTCGAATAAATAGCCTTATCGACTCATTTTCGCGCCCCACTCCGTCTCAGTAAGGTCACAATCGGGAAAAATTCCCGTATATGAGAATCGCCCTGGCCTGCTGCGCCCCCGTGCAAACCAACGCGAACGCCCGCTGCGCACGATGCGCAGCGGGCGTTCGGGCACGCGGTCGCGGCCACGCTGACGGCGGTCGATTCCGCGCGGCAGGGCTCAGCCAGTGACGGCCCGATAGTCCTGATACTGCGCGTCGATTAGATCCACGTCGGTCACGAAGGGAATGTCGAGAAACGCATTGAGGACGTGGACACCGCTGGCCAGATCGGGAATGCTGGGGTCGGCCGGATCCAGCGTGGCGCGCTCGTCCAGAATGGCCGTCGCCTCGTCCAGACGCGTCCCCATGCTGGTGATCGTGTCGAGACGCGCGTTGATCAGACCGACCAGGCCGCCGAGCTCGGACGATTCCTGGAGCAGCTCATCGATTTCCGCTTGAACCGCGGCCCGCTCCGGCGAGTCGGCCGGCAGCTGATCGCGCAGTTCCATCTTGGCATCGATGCGGGCTTCGAGCTCGGCCTTCTCGGCCTCATAGAACGGCAGATCGTCCAGGTAGGGCTGGAGCTCCGCGCGCGCCTCCGTCACGCGCAGGGTCATGCTGTCGACGTTCTCCTGCAGACGATCGAGCTGCTCGTGGGCCAAACGATGCATCAGCGGCAGCGGCTCACTGGGCGGATCGACCGGCGCAGGATCCTCGATCACGGGATCAACCGGCGGCTCGACCGGCAGAATGATCACTGGATCCTCGATCACGGGCCCTCTCGGCGGAGGAACCGGCGCAGGATCCTCGATCACGGGATCAACCGGCGGCTCAACCGGCAGAACGATCACCGGCGGTTCATCGGGCACAGGACGACCGATCACCGGCGGTTCATCGGGCACAGGACGGCCGATTACCGGCAGCCGGTCGATCGGTAGATCGATACGCGGCGGATCATCGATCACCGGATCCTCGATCACCGGATCCTCCGGAGGCTCGAGGCTGGCATCCTCGTCGACCGGAATCGTGATCGTGATGTCACCCGCCTCGATCTCGATCTCGTCGTCGTCGATCGACACGGTTGTCTCGCTACCGGCATCCGGCTGGAGCGTAATGCTGACGCCGTCGGGCAGCGTGATCACCAGCGGCTCGGCCGCGCCCGATGCCTCATCGTCGCCCCCGACGGTGATGGAGACGTCGTTGACCTCGATCGTGACCGGAGACGCATCGAAGAGATCACCGCCGCCCCCAGCGTCTTCGAAGACGTCTTGCGCCTCGTGATCAACGCCGATGTTGATGGTCGTCGACGCGTCCGGCAGTACTTCCGATGGCTGAATCACCGAGCTGCTGCCGCCCAAGGTGATGGAAAGATCCTGGCTCATAACGTGAACACCTCACGAGATATTTTGAGTGGGCCGCGCCAGCGATCCGTCGCCGGCACATATTGTCTCAATTTCGAGAGCAACCTACGTGCCAGCGAACTTACTCTTTTTCTCCGCATCAATCTCCTTAAACCAAATTAAATTATCAAATATTTCTCAATCTCAGAGCGAGAGCGAACGAAGTAATTCCCATAAAAGATACAATTCTCCGATCGAATTCTCACCGCGCACGGTCTGCGAAACACGGCAGAGCCCACGCCAACCGTACGGCGGCGTGGACGCGTTTCCTGAACGATGGGAGGAGGACTGCGGGTACCCGGACTGCCGGGTATAGGCCCTCGGCCGCGGGCTTACGCCGCAGCGCCCTGCAGGCGTGCGAGCGAGGCGGCGACCGCGTCGGCTGAGAACTGGGCGTCGGCCGGGGTCAGCAGACGCTCTTCGAGGCGCTCGGCGGCAACCAGCAGGGTGTCGACGCTGCCGAGGTCGATGTCTTCCTGATCGAGGCGATCGAGCAGCGTCTGACCGGAGGCGACGCGATTTTCGAGCTGCTCGAGGCGCTCGAGCTGGGTTTCGATCACGCCGAGCGCGCGATCGATGATCTCGGCTTCCTGACGCTGCTGCCGTAGCTCGGCGGCGATGCCTGAGGCCGAGTCGTCGTCGATGTCGAGCTGGCGCAGCACGACGGCCAAATCGGCGGCGCTCTGATCGAGATCCGCCTGGCGGTTCTCCAAATCGTCGGCCAGGCGCTGATACGGCGCCAGCGCGTCGCGCTGAGCCGCGAGGGTGTCCTCGGCCAGCTGGAGCTGCTCGGCGAAGCGATCGGCCACCTCGACAACGCGCTGCATGCCGACCGCGTCCGGCACCTCGTCCTGCGCGGCCAGCTGCGGCGCTGGCTCAGCGGTCGCGCCGCCGTCGTCGAGCGCGACCTGGAACGGCTGGAACGGATCGATCATCAGATCGGCGACGGTCATCGCGCCGCGATCGGCGGGACCGCCGAGCTGACCGAGGAGATCGTCGTGGCCGCTCGCGCGCTCGATGTTCTGGAAGAGGCCGAAGCGTCCGCCCGCGCCGGGTTCGAAGGCGGCGTAGGGATCGTCGAGATTCCAGCTCTCGCTGCCTTCGAAGCCGAGCGGCGGCAGCTCGCTGGGCGGCGCGTCGGACGCATCGAACAGCGAGCCGGGGGCGCCCAGGCTGGCGCCGAAGGTGTCGTGAAAGAGGGTGTTCTCGTGCGCCTGGACGAAGACGTCACCGCCGTCGACCAGGCCGGCCTGTCCTTCGACCGGCGCCCCGCTGGATGGCGGCGATCCGCCGAACGACGCGGCCGGATCGAACGTGCCGAGCATGCCATCGTCACTCCACGACGCGTCGGCGTCGTGTCCCTGCGCGAGGGCGAACGTGTCGGTGGGCACCAGGGTCGGCAGATCGATCATGCCCGATGATCAAAGCAAAGATCGCGCCAGGCGGCACGGCGGCATTCTCGCGCGTCGCAAGTGCGCGCGCCGTCGGGCCTCCGCACGACCGATGATCGTTCGACGGCCGGTGCGGGTCATCCGCGGGCGGCGGGCGGCAGGGGAAAGTTTCCCGGAACATCTCCCCGGGCCCATCGACGCGTCCGGAGGCGGGTCGCCAATCGCCGCGTCGCCGCGCGCGACGACGCTGGAACGGTAGGATCGCCGCATGCGCATCCGCCTCGTTCCACCCACCGGAGTTGCCGGCCCATGCCCCGATCGCGCCCGTCGCTGCCCGTCCTCGCCCTGTCGACGCTGCTCGTCGTCCTGTTCTTCAGCGCGCTCCCGCGCGCGTCGGCCGCCGCGCCCGTGACCGACGACGGCGCGCCGGCGGCGGCCTCGCGCGCGGACGCACCGCGCACGAAGGACGGCCTGACCGCGGTCGCGGGCATTCGGGTCGGCCAGCACACGCGCGCCGACCGCCCGACCGGCGTCACCGTGGTGCTCGCCCCCGACGGCGCGGTCGGCGGCGTCGACGTGCGCGGCGGCGCGCCCGGCACGCGCGAGATCGCGCTGCTCGATCCGGTCAACACCGTCGACGTCGTGCACGCGGTCGTGCTCTCGGGCGGCTCGGCCTTCGGGCTCGACGCCGCCAGCGGCGTGGTTGCGCATCTCGAAGCCCAGGGCATCGGCTACGACGTCGGCGTGGCCAAGGTGCCGATCGTGGTCGGCGCGATCCTCTTCGATCTCGCCGTCGGCGACGCCCGCATCCGCCCCACCGCTGAGGACGGCCGCGCGGCCGCGGCGGCGGCGTCGGCCGCGCCGATCGCCGAAGGCTCGGTCGGCGCCGGGCTCGGCGCCCAGCCGCCGATCCGCCCGACCGGCGACGCCGAAGACGAGACCGACGCGGCGGCCGCGGACCGCGGCCTCCTGCGCAACACGACGATCGCCGTGGTCGCGACCGACGCCCGCCTCACCAAGGCGCAGATCACCAAGGTCGCGCAGATGGCCCACGACGGCCTCGCGCGCACGCTCGTGCCGGTCCACACGCCGTGGGACGGCGACACCGTCTTCGCCCTCGCCACCGGCCGCGTCGGGCCCGAGACGGCCGGCCCGCAGGACGTCCTGCGGCTCGGCGCGCTGGCGGCCGAGGTGCTGGCCGAGGCCGTCGTGCGCGGCGTCCGGGCGGCCGAGGGCGTCGAGGGCGTGCCCGGCCTGGCCGACCCGCCCTGATCCGCGCCGTCGATCGCCATCACGCAAAGCGCCCGGCCGCGGCGGACGTTGCCGCTGCGACCGGGCGCGCTGCGCACATGCGCGTCAGAAAGGATCGATTCAGTTGCCGCCGGTCAGGAAGTTCCACGCCCCCTGCGCCTTCTCTTTCAGGAAGCCGCCGGCCTCCTGCAGCTCGCGGCCCGGATCCTCGATGAACTCCTGGGTCTGCTGCTGCACGCCGTTGCTGAGGTTGTTCAGCGGCTTGCGCACGTTCTGGTTGTAGGCGTTGCCGACGTTCTCGAGGCCGCCGGTCACGTAGTCGCCCACCGCCTTGGCGCCGTTCGAGATGTTGCCGCCGATGTCGAGCGAATCGAGTCCGCCGCGGATCGCCTGGCCGGCGCGGCTGACGTTGTCGACCGAGCCGTTGATCACGTAGTCGCTGGCGCCCTTGATCAGATTCGAGAAGCCCGCAGCGCTGTCGGCCTCGCGCTGAATGGTCTGCTGGATGGGCCCGAACTTGCCGTCGCGCGAGTCCTGCATGAACTGCGCCGTCGTCGGGTTGCCCGGATCACCAATCGAGCGGAAGAGCTCACCCACCTGCTGCGCCTGCGCGCCGGCGGTCTGCTGCGACAGACCGTTCTTGCCTTCGAGGTTGCCCTGGTGCCGCTCTTGAACGTGGCGCGGATCGAAGGTCGCCACCGTCTTCAGCCCCTCGACGCCGCTCGTGGTGAAGCCGCCGATCAAACCGCCCGGCAGGAAGCTCTGCACGTCGTCGCTGACCAGGTCCTTGCCGGTGACGCTCTCGGCCGTGCCGATCGCCGCTTCGATGCCGGCGGTGATCGGGAACACCGAGCCGGCGATGTGGTTGACCGCCGCGTTGGCGCCGCCGTCGACCAGCTTGCCGACCTCGGTCTCGCTCTTCGAGTTCAGCGTGCCGCTGACGAACGCGCCGGCGTTGCCGATGTTGGTGCTGTAGTTGCCAAAGGCACCGCCGCCGAGCTTCGAGCCAGCGCTGTGCAGCGCCGAGCCCTTGGGCGCGAACTGATCGATGGCCTCGAGAATGCCGCCGTTGATGGTGGTGCCGTTGGCCGCGTTGGTGCCGGCGTCGCCGAACGCCTGCTGGTTGCGCTCGACGACCGCGGGATCGGGCGTCTGCACCGTGCCCGGGGTCAGGCCGAAACCCTTGAAGTCGGGCGACGACGGCTCGACGACGCTCGGCGTAAGACCGAAGCCGGAGGCTTCGGCATTCGTCGTGCCGATCGAATAGAACGGATTCTGCGACGTCGAAGGCGCATTCTCGTAGCTGTCCTGCTTGACGGCCTGCGCCACGATGCTGGTTTCGTTCTTGCCGGTCTGCTCGGTGTTCTGGGTCAGCTGCGTCTGCTGAACATTCGATTCATTCTGGTCGACGACTGCGTTTTGCTGCACATTCTGATTCGACTGGGCTTGCTGCACGGTGGACATCTCAGGTCTCCATAAAAAAATGATGATTCATCAGACATTCCGGCGATCGATTGAATTGTTCAGCCGGTGTCACACAAGCACATAGAGCAAGCCTTGCGCCAACTCGTGTCACCAGCTTCGCCAATCGGCATGAACACGCGCTGTGCAAAGCGATTCAACCCAAAAACCGCGCCGCGATAAACACTTTGTCGTCGTGTTGGAGGCGCGGGTGATACCGAAAGCGAGAAACCCCCAACCGGCGCTTACCCACGCGGAAAACGGTGCGGGGG